>JADFPM010000185.1 GCA_022562335.1 Chloroflexota bacterium | reverse complement strand
GGCCGCAATAGTCAACAAAGTGCTGGCCTACGTGGTGCGAGAGGACTAGCTACTGGTATTCAGGCATCGTGACTTCCCGGAGGCAGGCCTTCAAGTCCCCGCGGGTACGGTAGAAAAAGGCGAGAGTCCCCTTGACGCGGTCTTGAGGGAGGTTTACGAGGAAAGCGGCCTGCAGGAGGTCAGAATCGTCCGTCTTCTGGGACACTACTTCCACAACGCGGCCCCGTACCGGGACGAAATACACCATCGCAACTCAGAACACTTACCGGCGTCAAAGGGGCGACAACGGGACAATTGACCTGATCCCAACCGACAACCTGACCCGGCGGTACGTCTGTAGCATGGGCAAGCGGATGCACCATGGATGCCCCAGGCGGACCCTATCTTCGTCAATGGTCGAGAAGATCGTGTGGGACGAAGTTACCCGGTTCCTGACCAACCCAGCCCAGTTGATTGCATTGATCGACGAACGGAAAACCCACCTGGCGGAAGGCGGCACCCTGGCGGACTTGGACGCGGTTAAGGCCAGGGTTACGGAGATCGAGCAAGAGAAGGGGCGGACCATCAACCTGTACACCAAAGGCTATATCACCGAATCGGAATTGGAAATTCGGTTGAAGGGTGTCAAAGAGCGGTTGGAGTACCAGGTCAGTGAGGTAGAAAGGCTTGAAGTCGAAGAAGCGAACACGACCAACGTTTTAGATTCACTGGAAGATTATATGGCGGCTTCATCGACCATTGTTGACCGGCTGGATACCATGGACGAAGCGGAAAAGAGTGAGACTATCAGGTTACTGGTTGATAAAGTGATTGCCCTGAAAGATGGATACAAGGTTGTTTTGGCCTTGGAGGAATCAAAGGGTGTAAGCATTGGACGGCCACGGCGGCGCAGAATCCCTTGCCCAGGCCATTGCCCGACTTGACGGCGACTCGGCGGTGGATGGGTAAGGCCGAAAGCACCTCTTCCTGTTTGCTCCACAGCGTTACTCCCAGCACGTCCCGGGCAAAGTCCAAAGGCGATTCAACTGGATCTATTGGGGGATCTTCCGGGGGGTCTACCGGCCTGCGGGTATCGTTGCGAGGCATGGGAGTCTATACCCGCCCATGATGGCCGGAGGAAACCGCCACGGTGCGGGATGTCTCCACGGACCCGGTTTGGGCCGGACCATTGGGTGGGCTAAAGAGGAAACCGCACTCCTGGCAACGTAATATATCGTTGTCCTGGGCGCTCTTTTTTCCCAAAAGGATCAGTCTAGATGAATGACAACGTCGGCAACTCAACCCGGATCACCTCCAGCAAATGGAAAGGGACGGCCGGCTATGGGGCCGGGTCCGTCCCTGCAATTCCAAGCTAGAGAATGGGCATCGGGGGTGTCAACGGGTGCGGCGTCATTGGGGGCGAAGACAAGTGGCGCCACCACGGTTGGATCCCAAAGAAACATCCGGGTAGCGGTGAGCGTGGCTGGACCGGGAAAGTCTAGGCCACAGGCGATGCAATACCGCCGTAGCTCAAACTACCGTTGAACCGGTAAACAGCGGAAAGGACATGGGTGAACCGTTTGGCCGATTGGTTCAGGCGTTGGAGTGCTTCTGGATCGCAGAGACCACCCGGGAATCGATCTCGCCCAGGGGAACCCCGGCGTCGGAGCGGGCCACGCCTAGGTGGGCCGCCCTCTGGATGTCCTCCCATTCGGGTTCCAGTTCATATTGGTCTCGCAATTCTTCGAACAATGCATCCAGGGAACTTTTGTCAAACATAGCCGCTTCCTCAGCAATCTCAGTTTAATCAGAGAGGGGCTATTGGAATCGCCCCAAGGGTCAATGGTAACGCATCTGCCATGCGCTGAACCAACGCCGCACGTCCGGCGGAAATCGGACAACGTCGCCTAGTCTACTAAGGTTTGAGCCCCATGGCAAGAGTGGGCCGGATAATCCCGGTCCGATAGTATCTGAGGGAGCCCATCGCCTGCCACCGCCGAAGCCAACCAGCGTTTAAACCATAGGCGTTCAAGTCTTTTTACCCAGGCCCCCGGGATATCGTCCTCGCTGAAAGAGATAGGCGGCAACCACCGCCACCGGTATCGCCACGATGATGAGACCCAGGCCCACCACCACCGTCCAGGGGCCCACCGTGATCACCTGGTCAAACAGGTGCTTTATCCACCCCAACAAGCGCGGGTCCGCGGACTCTCCGTGATGGGCTGCTATCGACCAGAGGTGCATCGGCCAGAGGAACATGGCGAGCAGGCCCTTCTAGGTCCCGGCCCTGGCGGGCGTTCCAGCGGCCACCGGACCTTGCGGCTGATACCGGGCCGAGTATTTGCGCTCCCGGATGGTGAAGGCAGAGAGGGCCGCCGGGAACAGCAGGGAGCCCGCGATCAGGAAGGGAATGGTATAGGAACCGGTCATGTCGTAGAGGACCGCGGCGAACAAAACGCTGGCTGCGGAACCGAATTGGTGGAATGCGAAGGATACGCCGCTGATGGTGCCCAAGGTCCGTAGACCGTAAACATCAGCGGTCAAAGAAGATGTCAGAGGAAGCGTGGCCCACCAGGAAAAACCGGTGATCAACGCGAAGAGCCACAGGCCCAGGTTGCCCGATAAAAAAGTCACCCCCAACAAGCCCGGCAGCAACAAAATCATATAGCCGGACCCCCGGAGGAAGTAGACCAGGGCCAGTAGATTCTTCCGGCCGAACCGGTCGGCCAGCATGCCCGCGCCGAGGGCGCCAAAAACGTTCAGCCCCAGCATGACCCCAAAGATCGTGGCCGCCATGCCGGGAGACACCCCCCGGTCGATGGCATAGGGCACGAAATGGAACGATAACATGTAGGTGGTTGAGCCACAGATCATGTAAGAGAGTGACATCTGCCAGAAAGGCAAGGAGCGGAACGGTTGGGTCCAATGATCCGCTTCCAAGGGGCCGGCTGCCCGTCGAGGGGCCGCAGCGGCGGCGTCTTCGGCGGGTTCCTCGTCACCGTCGGACTGCAGGCCCAGTTTAGCGGGATAATCCCTGGTGAAGATGAATGCCAGAGGGAACGCCAGCAACAGGATAAGAAGTCCCAACGCCACCCAAGCCACCCTCCAGCTGGTCGCTTGAAGCAGGAACATGGCGAAGGGGACGATCAACATGCCGCCCATGGATGCCCCCGCGGCATTCAATCCCATGACCGTAGCGCGCCGGCGGCGGAACCACCGGGCGAGCATGGCGCTGGTGTTATTTATGGACACGCCGCCGGCGGCCAAAGACATCACCACGCCATACATCACGACCAAAAAATAGATGTTAGGGGTGCGGCTGAGCAAGACCGTGACCGCGCCGACGCCAATCAAACCCGCCAGGATCACCTTTCGGCCGCCGGTGACATCGAAAATACGTCCAATAAAGGGCTGGATCAGCCCCGCGACCACAGCCCCAATGAAACCGGCCCAGGTGATGGTCGTCCGGTCCCAATGGAATTCCTCGCTCATCGGGATGACGAAAACCCCGAAAGCGCTACGCGCGCCGGTGGTGACCAGGGCGACGAACATGAAGGTGGCCACCATGTACCACCCGTAGTACAGGCCCTTTCGCGGCGGGGTTTGGGCCGGAGTTTGCGTGGTCATCGATTGCGTGGTCATTGCGTGGTCATTGATCGAAGTGCCTTGGAACCGTCATGCGCTAAGTATATCCCCCAAGCGCTGGAACATCATCATCTAACCGCTTGCCGTGTCACCGCACCCGAACACTCTCCCCGTAGAAGGCGGCTGTTGCTTCCTCCGGGTGAACCGATCAGACCCAGGCTACACCATGCCTGCCGAGTGACCAGCGCGTGGTGGCGTGTCATCAGGATCGCTCTGGTTTTGAAAGCCGGGCTTGGCAGACACCTGATGGCAAGATGAGCAAAACCCGCTTCATCACCTGCGGTGGCGCGCCGGCCATGTTGGACAGATCTTATGGGTTTGGGTATCATTTCTGGCAACCAAGACCCGTTGTTCGTTATCGTGATCCGCTTCCATGTCGAGCGAGGGAAAGGGGCTCGGCCGGCCGCTCTGGGACCCTGAAGAAATCGGAAAGGAGACAATGATGCCAGCGAAAGTAAATGGCCTCGGTCATATCGGATTCTACGTTCAGGACCTGGATCTCATGAAGGATTTCTACGCGAATTTCATGGGCATGACGCTGACCAAGGTGGGTCCATTGGGGGCCTTCTTCAGCGCCGATCCGGAGGGCGTCGACCACGAGATCGCGTTGATCAACGGCCGGACTTCGGTCGAGGACCCGCACTGGATCCAGCAGATCTCTATGCGTGTGGATTCCCTAGACGATCTCCGCGACTTCAAGCAGCGCATCCACGAGCACGGGTACAAGCTGGACCGCATCGTGACCCATGCCAGCGCCATCGGCTGCTACTTCCGCGATCCGGAGAACAACCCGACCGAGGTGTTCTGGCTGACCGGCCATACGTCATGGGCCCAGATCGGCGTCCCCATCGACATAGACCAGTCGGACGAAGAGGTTATGGCAGACGTGAACCGGTCTT
Organism: Chloroflexota bacterium; assembly: GCA_022562335.1. Lineage (GTDB taxonomy): Bacteria > Chloroflexota > Dehalococcoidia > Lucifugimonadales > UBA3495 > Io17-Chloro-G2. The sequence continues at coordinate 1,106 of JADFPM010000185.1, read as the reverse complement.
TTGAGACAGTCCAAAACGTCGAGATGGGCAAGCCGGCCAGTCCGGAAACGATAGACGCCATCCGCGCGCTTAACGCGGCGGCCGGAGTGGGCAGCCGGTAAACCCACGCGTCGAGTGGACCCCGGCGCCACGGCCTGGCCAGCATCAACCTATGTTGGGCGGTGCGAGGCGGTGGTAGTTCCTGAACCGAAATGGCGGACCGGCCCTGCTCGATAGAGACTGGGGCCGGTCCGCCATTGGCATATTTTCAAGATTGGGGATTCCAGGTGCGCACCTTTACCTCGGTGCGCACCATTCTTGTCCTTGACCCCAACCCATCGGGGTGTCTGGCTTACCCGATGTGTTTAGAGATGAAATCGCTCATCTCCTCAAGCGCCTGTTTTGCGATCTGAGAAGAGAGATCGCGCAGCACGCCTTCACCCTCCTCCTCGAAGATGGTCACGTCGATCTGGCCGCCAGCCTTGCGGTACTGATCGATGAATTCGTCGAAATCCGGGCGCGGATGCGCCGCTTCGTAGCTGCGGCGAAAGGCCAGCGTGGGCGGCAGGGCTGTCTTCTCCCCACCGGCAAGGATGCGCGCCGGCGCCCCTTCGGCCATGGCCTCTTCGGTTACCCAGTATTGCTCGTGCATGGCCGGCGTCCGCTCGCCCATCCCCTCGGGTGGGGTGCAATCCGATCGCAGGCCTTTGGCATAGAGATAGCGTCCCAGCGGATCGATCACGGGAGAGACCATGATCACGCAGGCCAGGGCGCCGTCCGCCGCTCCGTAGTCCGCCGGGGATGGCAGCGCGGCGTAGCGCGAATCGTTCGGGCGCATGCCCAGCAGCATGGCCTGGTGGGCGCCGCTGGAAGTGCCCATGGCGCCGACGCGGTCCGGAATGCCATTCCAAAACGTAGCCTGAGTCTTAGCCCAACGGATCGCATAGTGGATGTCGGCCAGAGAAGCTGGATAGGGTGCCTGGGTGCGAAAATCCAATGCCGCCACGATCACGCCGGTCTTAGCCACGGCTTCATTGGCCGCGTCGCCGTTCATTCGGTCGCCCCGGACCCATGCGCCGCCATGCAGTTCGAGCATGATCGGGAACGGGCCGCTGCCGCTGGGCCTG
>JADFPM010000184.1 GCA_022562335.1 Chloroflexota bacterium | reverse complement strand
ACGCCCCTTTTAGACGTGTTGTAGTGCCAAAAGGAGAGGCTGCGGTCCCGGTGGGGAAGGTCGTCCATGAACGGCCCCACGTTGCGTGTGGCCTCGCCGCCGGGTGGCTCGATCTTGACCACGTCGGCCCCCAGGTCGGCCATCAGCTTGCCGCAAAACTGCCCCTTCTCGTCGGACAGTTCCAAAACCCGCAGCCCCGCCAGCGGTCCCGGCGAGCCGTCAGACCCAGTGCTTCCAATCGCTTGGGGGTGGGACGGCAACTGGGTTTCGGCTTGGCTCCGAATCTTGCTTTTGGCGGCTTCCGCCAGGGGTTTGGCTATCATGTCGTCCATGTAGGGGAACCGGTCCCTGGTGAGAGGCCAAAGGGAGCCATCGGCGTATCCATCCACCAGAGCTTGATGGCTGAACCCCAGCAGGCCTTCTATGATCTCCTGATCGTGCTCGCCCATCAGGGGCGCTGAACGGTGGTTGAAGGCGGGCGTCTCCGACAGCTTGAAAGGAGCGTTTTGGAACTTGCGCACCCCCAGCACCGGGTGGTCCATCTCCCGGTACAACTCCCGGTGACGCAACTGGGGATCGCGCTCCACCCGGTCTTCGGAGCTCTGCACCGGCATGGCGCGCACCCCGAAAGCCTGGCATTTCTCCATCAACTCGTACTTATCCAGGGTTTGGCTCCACGCCTCTATGCCCTGGTCCATCTCTTCCTGATGCTCCAACCTGCCTGCCAACGTCGCGAATTTTGGCGCAAGCGCCCATTCCGGCGTGCCCATGACCGACACCAGGCATTGCCACTCCTCTTCGTTGAAGCAGGCGATGGCGCACCAGTCGTTGTAACCTCCGCCCTTGGTGCGGTAGCCGTTATGGGGCGCGGTGATGGGGCCTCGATAGTTGTTGACCAGGGGAGTGCCCGGCCAATGGGCCCGGTTGCCCGGTGGGTATCCCTCCCGGACCGATGCCCGGTCATTGACCGTGGCGTCCAGCAAGGCCGGGCCGTTCAGCGTGACGCCGATCATCATCTGGGAAAGGTCCACGTGCTGGCCCAAGCCGGTCATGTTCCGCCGGTAGAGGGACGTCAGGATGGAAAAGGCGATGTACATGCCGCCGGTATCGTCCAGGTATGACCATCCCCACCCCGCCGGTTGCTCGCCAGGAAGACCCGACAGAAAGGTCATGCCGGAGAAAGCCTGAGCAATGGGGCCGGCTGTGGTATAGCCTTTGTGGCGGCCGGTGTGGCCGAACCCCGACTGGGAAAGGTAGATGATGTCCGGGTTCAGTTTGCACATCTCGTCGTAACCCAGGCCCCACCGGTTCAAGACCGTGGCGCTGAAGTTTTCCACCACCACGTCGGACTTGGCCACCAGGCCTTTGACCACCTCAAGCCCCATGGGGCTGCGGACGTTGACCGTGACGCTTTTCTTGTTGGCGTTGGTGTCGTTGAAGTTGGCCGAGGAGTTCAGGCTGGGCTCGATGCCCGGGGGCGTGACGCCGCTGGACCGGCCTCTTTCATTTTCCGGCCATTCCACCTTGATCACTTCCGCGCCCAATGCCCCCAGCCAGCGGGTGGCCCAGGGTCCAGCCCTGACCCAGGTCAGATCCAGCACCCGCACCCCTTTCAGGGCCTGGGGCATGTCGGTGATATCGGGCTGGGATGGGGGCATGACTTCCTCTCTAGTTGATAGGTCAGGGCCTATTTGTGACCCAGGTACTTTACCATTTCCGGCGTGATCTTATCCGGGTCGGCGATGGAACCGGCAAAGCGGCCTTCCAACTGGAATTCTGCCTTGGCGGGACCGTTGTCGTGGTCTTGGCGAAAGCGCAGGACCAGGTCGCCGTGTCCCATTTGGGTCAGCGCCGCCTTGGCCAGCGCCCGAACCTCTGGTGTTCCGGGTTCGCCGGCGACGGTCACAACCAAGGGCAACGACAGCAGCCGGCCCAGGGCGTGGCCAAAACCGGCGGCGAAGGCCCCGAACTTCCGGTGGGAATTGGGAAAGCTTTTCATCGCCCATACGGCCTGTTCTCTATGGCTTAGGTCCCCGGTCAGATCGGCCAGCCGCACGAAAAAGGCGGCGGCCAGGGCGTTCTGGGTCAGCACGGGGATGGGTATCTGCAGGCTGGCCGGGCCGGTTTGGCTGATGTCCAGGAAGCCTCCCTGGCCGCTGCGGTGGTTCTGAATGATCTCAGCCGCCAGCTCTTTGGCCCGGTCTAGATAGTCTTCCTCGTGGAGCACGGCGAAGGCGTCAAGAAAAGCGGCGCCTGCCGCCACGGCGTCGGTCAGCATCCCCGGCGCGTGGGGTTGGCCGTCGCTGTAGTGATACATGCCGCCTCCGGGAGCGCGAAGGTCCCGCCAAAGCGATCCCAATACCTGCCGCGCCCGCTCCAGGCAGTCTTCCCTGCCCAGCACCCACCAGGCGTCCAGGTATGCCGATGCGGCCCGGGCGTTGGCGTCGCAGTAAATGTATTCGTCGATCACCGAGATCATCGGACTCGCTTGGGAATCTAAAGCTGGGGCCGGGCTGGCGGTCTCCCGCACGTAATCCTGGCAGCCGTGAAAGGCCCGCTTGGACTCATCCCAGAGGGTCGAATCCATGTATTCGATCAAACCCTCGGCAGATTCTCTGTGACTGGCGTCTCCGGTTAGCAGGTAGGCGTGGAGGAAATTCCGGAGAAGGCTTGCCTGGTCATCCAAAAGTTTTTCCGGGTGGGGCTCGTTCCAGTCGGGTTGGGACGAGTAACGAAAAAAACCGCCGTCTTTGCCGTCGAAGGTGGCGCTGCGGCGCATCTTGTCCAGGGTAAAAACAACGTGGTCCAGGTTATTGGACTCTCCGGTGGCTTCATAGAGGTAAAGAAGGAACTCGTTGGCCTCGGTGTGAAGGAACTTGAACTGGGTCCCGTACCCGCCGTTTTCCTGGTCGGCCAGGCCCTCCACCATGCCGGCGATCTCGGCCAACAGGGGAGGGGCTAAAGGGGACCTGTCGTCATCGTCTTGTTGCCCGCCCAGGCCGCCGTGGACAATCGGAGAGGCTGAATCGAGAAGCGCCTCCTTGTCCTCCTGGTACAGGTTCGCCGTCTTGGCCAGGATGTTGGCAAAGGGTTCCGGGTCCATGTGGTTGACGGTGAATAGCTGTCCGCCATCGGGGGTCAGGAAAACGATGGTGGGCCACCCGTTCTGGTTATAGCGCAGGTCCACGTCGGGACGCTGGGACTCTTCCACGCGGATGGGCACGAAGAAGCCGTTAAGCAGGGTGATGACCTCGTCGCCGGACAGGGCGTTCTCGTCCATGCGCTGGCAGAAGCCGCACCAGAAGGCGGTGATGAATAGGGCCACCAGTTTGCCCTGTTGCTGGGCCTCCTGGAAGGCCTCGGGGCCCCATTCCCGCCAGTTGACCAGGTGCGCCCGGTTGGGACGCACGGAGAAGCGGAACATCGCGGGTCTCCTAGATTTGGACTACCCCTGCGAGCCGCCCGCTTCGCTCTTCAATGCCTCTAAAGCCTGCAGCACCGTCTTGCGGCGCAACTCCTTCTCTTCCTCGGGCGGCAGGTCTGCATTACCCAATACGTGGACGATGCCCTGGCCTTGGACCACCCGGTTGGAACCCACCATCTTGGCCACGGGCACCACCGAGGTCACCTGGCACACGGGAATGCCCGCCTTCTCCAACTCCGTCGCGATCGCAGCGCCGCTGCGAGTGGAGGTGCCTCAAGTCGAGGTCAGGATAACGGCGTCCACTCCCTGGTCTTTCAGGTTCTGGGCGATCTCCCGCCCCAGTCGGCGGCTGTTGGCCAAAGGATTGGCCAGGCCCGAGGTGGCGATGAAATGGCTGTGGATCTCGCCCACCACGTGTTCCTGCTCCAACTCCCGCAGTACGTCCAGGGGCACCAGCCGGTCGGGGTCTTGCTCCACGTACCGCGTGTCGTATCCCCGGTGGGATATCTCGTAGTCTTCGCCCTTGAGGTCCGTTGTGCCGGTGATGTCGTAGGAGCCCCAGTTGGTGGCGGCATAGGCGGAGATATTGTCCGGGTTGCCCTTGGGCACCAGACCGCCATCGGTGACCAGGGCCACCTTGGCTTTGGACATGTCGAGTACCGGCGGGGGCGCGGGGGTGGGTGTAAAGGTAGGCGCCGGAAGTTCCGACTCGAAGGGCTCCCCGGCGGTCTTGGCGAATAGCATTTCCACCAGCCGCTGGGCGGAGGTCTGCTCCACGAAGGCGTCGCGGAGGATGCCCCTGGAGATGTAGCCTTCCTCGGCGGGGAGGCCGATCTCTTCGCCGCGGGCCAGTTTCAGGGCGATGCCCGCCATCTTTTCCAAGACATTCCGCATGTCCGAGGCGCTTTGGCCTGAGTCGACGATGTATATATCCTGCCGGTACAGGTCCACGCCGGGGTTTTCCAGGGCCATGCCGGTGACCGCCGGGATCTCCAGCTCCGCCGAGACCGCCGAACAGACGGCGCCGGCCGCCACGCCGTAACGGCCCGCCTCAAAGCAGGGTCCGGCCACGAATAGCTCGGCGTTGGCTTCGGCGGTCTCCCGCAGGACGAACGCGGTCAGCTCGTCCAGGTTCTCCGCGGCGTAGTTGTCGCCGCAGATGATGGTCCGCACCACCTGGGCGTCTTCGCCCAGCACCTGCTCCAGCAGCCGTCCCGGTCCCACCGCACCATCCTGAGCCTGGGGCGCGGCGCCGGCCTTTTCTTCCCCGCCTAGGCCACCAAAGAACTGGTTCAGATAATGCACTACCCGCATCGGGTCTACCTCCCCCGGGATGTTCTTAACTTAGTATGTTTGCTGCCGTCGCTCACCCAGCCCTCGATTTTATCGTGGGCATCCCTCGCCCACCGGGAGAGGGAACGAGGGTGAGGACGTCGCTCAATACACGAATGACCGCAGCCGGGATGCGCCCTGCTGGCTGGTTACGCCGCACAGGTTGCCCGACTGAATGTGCATCGGCGCGCCAAGGGCCTCGGCCAGTTCGCCGTTGCCGGCGATCACCTTGGATGACGCGGGGGCGTCCCAACCGGTGTCGGTCCCGCCCACGTAAACGATGGCGTCCACCTCTTGGTAATTGAAAAGCAGCGCCGACTCGGCCCGCCGGTCCCGGGACATGTCAGAGACCTGGACCACCGTTCGCATGCCCAGCCGCTCGCAGTTCAGGGCCGTCAAAGACATGTCGGCGTGGGGAGCGCCTCCCCCGTACTTGGTCAAAACAACGCCATCGGCGGCAAAGTTCCATTTGGCCTGCTGGGCCGCCATCATGCTGTTGCGCTCCCTTTGCAGGTTGTCGGAAGCGGCCATGGTGGCGATGGTGCCCACCAGGTTGATCTTCCCCTCATTGTGCCAGCGGTAAAGCTCGCTGATTATGGGGTGGTTTTGGTAGTGGTAGGTCTCGGTCCCCATGCCTTGATATCCGGCGATGATCGCGCCGTCCAGCCACTCGTTGGGATGAAGCGCCGTGGGCACCATCCCCGCCGTGTTGTCACCGTAAAAGATCCGCTCATCCACCTCGGCCACCCGCTGCCGCGAATGTATCTGGCCGATGAACGCGAAGCGGGGCAAGCCTTGTCTTCCGGCATCCGCCGGGCCGCCGGATTCCAGCACCTCTGTCTCCGCCGGGGCCTGGTCCACCGAGGTTTGGGCCAGGTACACCGCTGTTTTGAG
>JADFPM010000183.1 GCA_022562335.1 Chloroflexota bacterium | reverse complement strand
GCGTACCAATGGTATATTGGAGGCGTTGTCAGCCCGGCAATTTGATTGCGCTGACCCGCCTATTCTCCGGCACCTTACCGCTACTTTATGTGGGTAACACCCGCAATAATGTTACAGGCTTTCGACCCCGGCATATTTGCTGCAAACTGGACTGCGGTTGGTCTATCCGCCATAGTCGCCGCCTTGGCTATCATGGGGATGTTCGCCACTTCCAGGCTTATTTCCTCCCGGCGCCCATCTGAGATTAAACTGACCCCCTACGAGTGCGGCATCCCTCCGACGCCCTATAGCTGGTCGAACATCAACGTCCGGTTCTACATCTTCGCGATCCTCTTTTTGATATTCGACGTGGAAGCGGTTTTCCTTTTTCCCTGGGCCGTGATCTTCATGGATCAGAAGCTTGTCCACGGCAACCCAATCCCCTTTTACGCCATGATGATGTTTCTGGGTGTGCTGTTCTTCGCCATCGTCTACGCTTGGAAGAAGGGAGCGTTGGAATGGCAGAAATAACCCCCGGCGGCGGGAACCGGCCGGCCCCGAATCTGCTGCATCAGGCAACCGCCGGAAAAGTGCCTGGAGTGATAACCGCCACCACCGAACAGCTATTCGCCATGGCGCGTAAATCCTCCCTTTGGACCCTTAGCTTCGGCCTGGCCTGCTGCGCCATCGAGATGATTTCCACCTACATGGCCCACTATGATTTCGACCGGTTCGGCGTCGTGACCTGGCCATCGCCTAGGCAATCCGACGTCATGATCGTGGCCGGCACGGTGGTCAAAAAGATGGCCGACCCCATTCGCCTGCTTTACGAGCAGATGCCCGACCCCAAATGGGTCATAGCCATGGGCAGTTGCGCCACCAACGGAGGCCCCTACTACCGGTCCTATTCGGTGGTGATGGGGGTAGACCATATCGTGCCCGTGGATGTTTACGTCCCCGGTTGTCCGCCACGGCCGGAGGCCCTGCTCTACGGCATCATCAAGCTCCAGGAAAAAATCATGCAGGATGCGGCTGACAGTGGCGGAACAGGATAACGCCTCGCCGGAGATCGCTACACCTCCGGACGGTGGCGCCGGCCGGGACGTCACCGTTCAGGCGGACCTTAGCGGGTTGACCGCGCCGGGCCTGGAGTTGTTTAACAGGTTGGAGCAGGCCCTGGCGGATTTTCACCCCCGGCTTGACACCCTCCATGAACTCCCTCAGGTCACTATAGAGGCCGCCGACCTGGCCAAGGTTTGCCGGGTGCTGAAGGACTATCCTGGAATCAACGCCAGTCAACTGATGTGCCTGGCCTGCGTGGACTACCGGGAATATTTCCAACTGGTGTACATCCTTCATTCCCTCGACCCCGAGGGGAGCATGATCATCAAAGCTGACGTCAGCTACGACGAGCCAAAGGCCCCTTCGGTGACATCGGTGTGGCGGGCCGCGGACTGGTACGAACGGGAGGCCCACGACCTCTTTGGAGTGGTGTTTGAGGGCCATCCGGACCTTGCGCCTCTGTTGTTGTACGAAGGGTTCGAAGGATTTCCCGGCCGTAAAGAGTTCCCCTTCCACGAATACCAGGAGTTCTGACGGCCGTGGAAACCGTATTGTTGACCGCGCGGGTCACCTGGGACCAGGGATGCTATCTCGCCAAGGTGGATCAACTGCCCCTGGAGGGGTCCGGCGACACGGTGGAAGCAGCCAAAGATGAGCTGATAGAGGTGGTGAAGTCGTGGATCCAAGAGCACGACGGCACCGTAGGCCTGAGCCAGACGCTGGCGGACGCCGGGTTTCCCGGCGTTGAAGACGATACCGAGGTCCAACTGGAATTTGTGGAATAGAATGACCGCCGCCTACAGGCATGGATAATCATCGCAATGACTGATGTTTCCGTAAATACAGCCCCAGCGGGCGAGCCCATGGAGATGCTCCTGAATATGGGCCCCCAACATCCGTCCACCCACGGCGTTTTTCGCTTGGTCTTGCAGGTGGATGGAGAGAAGATCGTGGACTCCGTACCCCATATCGGTTACCTGCACCGCGGATCGGAAAAACTGTGTGAAGGTGAGCAGTACCACCAGGTCATCACCCTCTTCGACCGCATGGACTACATCGCCAATTTCAACAACGAAATGGTGTATTGCATGGCGGTGGAAAAGCTGATGGGCCTCACGGTCCCCGAGCGGGCGGAATATGTCCGCGTGATACTTTGCGAGTTGAACCGTATCGCCAGCCACCTTCTCTTTGTCGCCACCATGGGGCTGGATGCCGGCGCGATGACCCCGTCAATGATCTGCTTCCGGGGCAGGGAGCGGGTGCAAACCCTCTTTGAAGCGGTCTCCGGGGCGCGGATGATGCACAACTACTTTCGGGTGGGGGGAATCAAAGAAGACCTGCCCGAGAATTTCGGCGAGATGGTTGCGGAACTCCTTCCCCTGCTGAAAGCGGACGTGGAGGAGGCGGATAAACTGCTTACCTTCAATGAGATATTCCTGGCCAGGCTGAAGAACGTGGGCGCCATCTCGACCGAAGATGCACTGGATTACGGTTTTACCGGCCCGTGCCTGCGTGCCTGCGGCGTTGACTACGATTTGCGCAAGGCCCAGCCGTATTCGGTCTACGACCGGTTTGAGTTCGACGTGCCCGTGGGCCTGGACGGCGACTGCTGGGACCGGCATTACGTCCGGGTGCAGGAGATGTACGAGTCGTTGAAGATCGTGGAGCAGGCCCTGGAGCAGATGCCCGAAGGCAACATCGCCTCTTCCCTGGGGCGCCGCCTGATCCGGCCTCCAAAGGGCGAGGTGTATGTCCGGGCCGAGAATCCCCGGGGAGAGCTCGGGGTCTACCTGGTCAGTGACGGCACCGACAAACCCTACCGGTTGAAGGTTCGCCCGCCCTCGTTCTGCAACCTTTCCGCCATCCGCCATCTCTTGCGAAACACCTGGATCGCCGACGCGGTGGTGATCTTGGGTTCGCTGGATATAGTGTTGGGCGAGGTGGACCGGTGAGCTTGATGAGCTTACCGGCCGCATTTCCCATGCCGCTGCTGGCGGTGAGTCTCACGGCGATTTTTTGGACCGTGGTGGGCTTGCTGGCCATGTTTACGGCCCTATCGGTGGTGGTGCTGTCCCTGACCTGGTTGGAACGGAAGCTCTTGGGACGCCTGCAACGGCGTCTGGGCCCCACCCGTACCGGGCCCATGGGCCTGATGCAACCGTTGGCCGATGCCCTAAAACTGTTGCTCAAAGAGGATATCGTTCCTTCGTCATCGGAGAAAGCCATATTCTGGCTGGCGCCGGTTATCGTCGTGATCCCCGCCTTTATGATCTGGGTCACGATTCCAGCATCCCACGATGCGGTGTTGCAGAACCTGGATATGGGCCTGTTTTACATCACGGCCTTTGCCGTGATGGGCATATTGGGATTGGTGTTGGCCGGGTGGGGTTCAGCCAATAAATACGGCACCCTGGGCGGATTACGGGCGGCCGCCCAACTCATCAGTTATGAGATTCCCATCATCATGGTGGTGATTGCCGTGGCCATGCTGGCCCAATCCCTTGACCTGAGGGAGATAGTGGACCAGCAAAGCTCCTATCCCTACGTGCTCTTGCAGCCCTTGGGCTTGATCATTTTCTTCATCGCCGGCTTGGCTGAGGTGGGCCGCACCCCCTTTGACATATATTTCGCCGAATCAGAGATCGTGGGCGGACCCTTCGTGGAGTACAGCGGCGCTCACTGGTCGGTGTTTTTCCTGGCCGAATACATCAACACCTTTGCCATCGCCGCCCTGACGGTGTTACTGTTTTTGGGCGGATGGTCCGGGCCGCTGCTATCGGGCAACTGGGTAGTCATCTGGTTCCTGCTAAAGGTTTACGGGGTGATCCTGGTGATCTTCTGGATCCGAGGCACCTTCCCCCGGCTGCGTATAGATCAACTGATGGCCTTCGCCTGGAAGGTGATGGTGCCCATGTCGTTCCTGACCATAGTGATCACCGCCGTCTACCAGTTCTACCTATGGCCCCCGTGGTCGTTGACCTTGATGTCATCGGCCGGGCTGGTGGTGGTGGCTTACCTGATCCACCGGCGGATGGTCGGACCGGCCAACCTGGTGGCGCAGGTACGGGCGCGGCAGCAAGCCCAGGCTCGAGAGAGGGCGCTCCTGGCGAAAGCCAATGATCCTGCAGGAGGCGCGGCGGCCAATGCTGAATAGCCTCAAGGGATTATGGGTGACCTTTGTTTCTACGGTCAAAGGGCTGAGGCAGCCGGTGACCCGCGAATACCCTGGGACGGGCACCCTTTGGAAAAGGGTCTCCAGACCCACGCCGGTCCAAGACCGGTTCATGGGATTCCCGGCGTTGACCTGGGACGGCGAGATAGAGGAACCATTCTGCACCAGCTGCATGGTTTGCATACGCCAATGTCCAACCCAATGCATGTCGGCCACCATGATCGACAATCCCGCTCATGAGGAAGGCCGCAGTTCAAGGCGTAAGATCGTCGAAAGCTTCGAGATCAATCTCAACCGGTGTATACTATGCGGGATTTGCGTCGAGGTGTGTAATTTCGACGCCATTGTGATGAGCCACGAGCACGAGATGAGCACCTTCCAGCGCAACGGAGACCGGGTGGACCTGCCTGCCTTGCTGGACATAGGCAAGAAATTCCAGCGGGAAACCGAGTGGGTGCCGCCAACCGTTTTGGCCAAACGGCGGGCCGAAGCCGAAGCCGCCCAAAAAGATGCTGCCGAGGAAGATGCGGCCGGTGAAGAGCCCGCCGCCGCGGCGGAACCGGCCAATGGCTAACATACTGGGGTAAATCCCCCACGGGGAATGTCTTGGCCACCGGATGGCCGGTTGGGACGCCGCCAAGCGATTTTGAGCCGCCGATCCAGGTGGCTAATTATTTGCCGGAAACGGTGACCAAGCCGGAAGCGGCGGCCGCAATAAAATCAATCAAATAACCTGTGAGCAGGGCATGTCCTGGTTTCTTTTCATTCTCTTGTCGATCCTGACCCTGGGCGGAGGCCTGGGGGTGGTCATGACCCGCAACGTTGTCCACGCCGCCCTGTTGCTTTTGGTGTCGTTGGTGGCGGTGGCGGGTCTGTACCTCATTTTGCTCGCCGAATTTCTGGCGTTGGTCCAGGTCCTCATTTACGGCGGGGCCATCATCATCGTTTTGCTCTTCGCCATAATGCTCACCCGATCGGCCGACTATCCCCACATCAGCGACAACCGCCAGTGGCCCCTGGCAGCTATCGCGGCCTTGGCTCTGCTGGGGGTGCTCTCAGCGGCGTTCTTAAGCCGCCCGGTTGAGGACACTCAGGTCCACAATGCCGCATTTGCCGACCTTGGGAATTCCTTGTTCACCCGGTGGGCAATTCCATTCGAGGTGGCTTCTCTGGTGCTTCTGGTTGCCCTGATAGGCGCCATAATCATCGCCCGAAGCAGCGGGGAGGAACGGTAGCCTTGGTTCCCCTGGTTTACTTCCAATTGGTGAGCGCAGGCCTGTTCGCCATCGGCCTGTACGGGGTTTTAGCACGGCGCAGCGCCGTGCTCATCGTCATGTCCATCGAGTTGATGCTGAACGCGGTGAATATCAACCTCATCGCCGCCGCCGCGCATCTGGAAGGCTTGGGCAGATTCGCCCAGTTCGACGGCCAGATCATCGCCATATTCGT
>JADFPM010000182.1 GCA_022562335.1 Chloroflexota bacterium | reverse complement strand
TTTTCTCCTTAGATTTTAAAAGACGTTTAATTCTCTGCCAAAATGTCGGATTAACAAGAAGAGGTCTAATCGCTAATCGTATCGGGCTATAAACGCCTACATAAACAGCGCCACATCCCAAACACGGTGAAGTGCGCTCACCCTCAGTGATCCAGCCATTGAATTTACCACACCCACATGAAAATGATGAACTATGCGCCATTAGTCTTCTTCCTTATTCCACTCTTCAAGTAATATTTGAGCTTCACTGTATCCAGTCTAAGTGGATTATCGCACCGTAAGGCCGTAACCGCGTCTCTTCGAAATATCTAGTATATATCAACCTCTACATCCACTCACCCCAGGCTGGTAACAGTCTGCGAATCTAAGTATCCCCTCGCTCCCTACTTGACCAGCGGCATCACCTCTGCGGCGAACAGCCGCAGGGAGTTCAGCACTTCCTGGTGGGTGGCGGGGCCGGCCTGGAATATGGGCATGATCTGGTCGGCGCCGATGCGCTCGTAGTTCTCCACCACCTCGATGCACTCGTCGGGGGTCCCCACGCAGAACCGCCCACTGGACAGCACCTCTTCAGGTGAAACGCCCTGGCGCATCTGGGGGTCCCATTCCCCTCGGCGGACGTGGTGCTTATAGTCGTCGGGCACCTGGGACGTGTCGATCCCTTCCCATGCCTGGGCGTAGTTCCTCAGCCGGATATTGATGTTCCAGGAAGCGATCTCCGCCCCCCGCTCCATGGCGATCTTCTTGTCCTCGCTGCAGAAGCCGATGCTGGAAACCACCACCTTGTCGTTGATGAAACCGCCCACGGGCTCGGCGGTTTTTAACGCCTCTTTGTAGATGCCGATGCGCCGCTCCACCGTGTCGTACTGGCCCAAAACGTTGCAAAGGCACCCCAGGCCCATCTCCCCCGCCAGTTGGAAGGTATCGTCCTGACTGCAGGCCGACCACAGGGGAGGGTGAGGCTTCTGCATGGGCTTGGGGATAACCTCCCGCTCGGGCACGTCGAAATACTTGCCCTTATGGGAGAAGATCTTCTCAGTCCAGATCTTGGGGAGCATCCGCAGCGACTCTTCCCAGATGCCCCGGGTGTCTTCGATCTTGACGCCGAAGGGAGTCAACTGGTACGGGTTGCCCGACCGGCCCACGCCGACGTCCACCCGTCCGCCGCTCATGATGTCCAGGGTGGAAGCCTTGACCGCCACGTGCAGGGGATGGTGCACCGGCAGCAACACCACGCCAAACCCCAACCTCATCTTGGTGGTGTGCTGGCTGAGTACCGCCAGCATGACCTCGGAGGCGCTGGAATGGGCCCACTCGGTCAGGAAATGGTGCTCGACGAACCACACCTCGTCGAAGCCCATCTCCTCGGCCAGGACCACCTGGTCGACGATCTCCCGCAGCCTTTCGTGCTCGGCCTCGGGAGGCGCGGGCCTGGGCACTTGAACCTCGTAAAACATCCCAAATTCCATGTCGGTCTTCCTCCTAATGTTGGCCCTTACGTGAACCGCAACGATGGGTTCGGGCCTGCCGAATCACGTCTATTGCCGCATTCTAGAGTCACGCCAATTCAACGTCAACCGGCGGCATGGCTGATTGGGCGGTGTTTTCCGGCGCCAGCGCCGTCTTGGTAAACTAGATACATGAGGAAGAATGAACCTGTGGACGATCCCGTGGATGCCAAGTCTTTTGCCTACCGGCGGGTGGTGGATCTGAGCCACCCGATCCACCCCGGCATACCCCGCTGGCCGGGAGACCCGCCGGTGAAGTTCACGACCGCCGCGACTTTGGAATCCGAGGGTTTTCGCCTGGGCAGCTTCTCCATGGGAGAGCACAGCGGCACCCACCTGAACGCTCCCATCAGCTTCCACGCCCAGGGCGTGGCCATAGACGCCTATTCACCGGAATCGCTGGTGGCCCCCGCCGTGGTGCTGGACGTTCGGGAACGTGCGGCGGCCGGCGCCGACCACCGGCTGGACGTTTCCGGCCTGGCGGACTGGGAGGATAAGTGGGGGCCGGTCCCCGCCGGGAGCATAGTGCTGCTGGCGACGGGCTGGGACGGCAAATGGGAAGACCCCAGAGCGTACCTGGGCTACGACGCCCGGGGCGGGATGCACTTTCCCGGATTCGGCCTGGCCGCGGCCCGGGTATTGTTGGAAGAGCGGGGGGTTGCCGGGTTGGGCATCGACACCCACGGGCTGGACCCCGGCCAAGAAGAGGAATTGTCCGTCAACAAGCTGGTGCTGGAGCAACCCAGGATAGCCCTGGAAAATCTGGCCAACCTGGACCAACTACCCGCGGTGGGATGCACGCTGGTGATAGGGATATTGCGCCTCAAGGGTGGCGCCGGTTCGCCGGCGTCGGTGCTGGCATTTGTGCCTTGATCGCGCGGTTATTTGGCCCTGATCTACCGAGCCTGGAGCAAATTGCCAAACATCACCAGCAACCAGGCGAGGGGCCAAATCCCCCAACCCCTCTTTTCGAAAGTGGGGCCGTGTCTCCCCCTTTGACAAAGGGGGATTTAGCCCCTCGGGTTCGCCCATAGTCAACCTCAATGGCCGAGCCAAGGGTCGAGAAATAAAAATCTACAGCTTGGCCACGCCGGCCTTGGCGCAATCCTCGTCCTGCTGGCTGGTGCCGCCGCCCACGCCGCAGGCGCCTTCCACCGCGCCGTTGCGGATTATGGGCACCGCGCCCTGGCCCATGATCATGTGGCCGCCTTCGGCGATGGCGATGCCACGGGGGGTCGGCAGGTCGGCCCGCTCCGACAATTCGCCGCTGGGCCGGCCAAATCCGGCCGAGGCCACCGCTTTCCCCTGGGAGCCATAGACCCCGGCCCAGATAGCGCCGTCCATGCGGTTGAAGGCGATGAGGCGTCCGCCGGCGTCGCAGACGGCGACGTTCACCTTGATATTGAATTCCGTGGCTTGGGCGATGGTCCCAGCGACGATCCTGTTTGCCTCTTCAAGTGTTAGGGCCATGACGTACCTCCGTAATGGTTGAAATGCCTGGGCTGGTGGATTGGGCCAATTCTACTCCATGGACAGCATGGTTCTCAACGCGTTCCCCTCACACCGACCACGGTTGAGTCGTGAGCATTCCTTTCCCACGGAAGAGGGACCGAGGGCGGGGGCCACCGATGTTATACTGGCCTGACTGGACCGATTCGAGACGAGTCTGCTTTTAGAAATTCCCATGCTCACAAAACGCATCATCCCATGCCTGGACGTTGACGCGGGCCGGGTCGTCAAAGGCACCAGCTTCGTCAACCTGCGGGACGCCGGCGACCCCGCCGAACTTGCCGCCCGTTATAACCAAGAGGGTGGCGACGAACTGGTCTTCCTGGACATCACCGCCAGCGCCGATTCACGGGACACCATGGTGGACGTGATGGAGCGGGTGTCGGAGCAGGTGTTCATCCCTTTGACCGTGGGCGGCGGCATCCGTAGCGTGGACGATGTCCGCCGCATGCTCCACGCCGGGGCAGACAAGGTGTCGGTAAACACGGCGGCGGTGAACGATCCAGACCTGATAAGCCGGGGCGCCCAGGGGTTCGGCAACCAGTGCATCGTGGTCGCCATTGACGCAAAGCGAGTGCCGTCCGGTCAGGCTAAAGCCAGCGGGCCGGTGGACCCAGAATTATCCCTGACCGATGAATCCCAGTGGGAGGTGTTCACCCGGGGCGGCCGAACTCCCACCGGGCTGGACGCGGTCAAGTGGGCCGTCCGGGCCGTGGCGCTGGGCGCGGGGGAGATCCTGCTGACCAGCATGGACGCCGACGGCCACCTGGAGGGTTATGACCTGGAGCTGACCCGGTCTATCTCCCAGGCGGTCACGGTGCCGGTGATAGCCAGCGGGGGAGCAGGAACGCTGGAGCACCTGTACCAGGCCTTTGACCAGGGCAAGGCCGACGCCGTTTTGGCCGCCAGCATCTTCCACTTCGGCACCTATTCCATCGGCCAGGCCAAGGAATACCTGGAAGGCCGCGGCGTGCCCATGAGAAGATAGCCAACCGCAAGATCAAAATAGGAGCCGCGGACCAAACCCCATGAGCCAAATCACCACCGTCATTTTCGACATGTACGAAACCCTGGTGGAAGAAGACCCCAGCCAGTGGCAGGGCACTTTCCAAGGGATAATCCGCCGCCAACATCTGGATGTGGACCCGGAAGTGTTGTCAAAGGTCTGGTGGGAGCAAATGGGTAAATTCCGCGACAGCCGCGCCGATCCCGCCGCGCCCTTCCAGACCTACTTCCAGGGATGGCGCGACACCTTTGCCGGCGCTTTTGAGCAACTGGGCTTACCCGGTGATCCAGACACCGCCACCAAAGAATCTTTTCAAGACATTTCCCAGAGACCTCCCTTTGAAGAGACCCATAAAGCCCTTCGTTTGATCCAGGCCCGATGCCGTACGGCGATCCTCTCCAACGCCGATGATGATTACCTGCGCCCCAACCTAGATCTGTTGGACGACGACATCGTCGCCGCGCTGTCCGCGGTGCTGACATCGGAGGAGGCCCGGTGCTACAAGCCTCATCCCGCGTTCTTCCATGAGATGTTGCGGCGTCTGGGGGTGACCCCCCAAGAATGTCTGTATGTTGGAGACCGCCAACTCGAAGACGTCAAAGGGGCCAAGGGCGTGGGAATGGGGACCATTTGGATCAACCGGTCGAAAAAGGCGATGGACCCGCAACTGCCCGCGCCCGATCACCAGATCAACAGCCTGTTGGAGATCCCGGAACTCCTGGACCGGATATCCGGTAGAAAGGACGGTGCCCAGTGAAAGTAAAACTGAATGAGCAGGGCCTGCTGCCCGCCATAGCCCAGGACGCCAACACCGGCCAGGTGTTGATGCTGGGGTACATGAATCCCGGCTCGCTGAAACGCACCGTGGAAGGGACCCAGGTCTGGTTCTACAGCCGCAGCCGGGAAGACCTGTGGCACAAGGGTGAGATGTCGGGCAATTACCTGAATCTCAAGGAAGCCTGGCTTGACTGCGACAACGACACGATCTTGCTGAAGGTGGACCCCGATGGGCCCGCCTGCCACACCGGGGAGACATCCTGCTTCTTCAACCTTCTCGATGGACTGCCCGAGGAGTACGAAGCCACCGAGACGGGGCCGGCAATCCTCAACGAGATCTACGCCGTGATCCAGGACCGCCAACGCGAGATGCCCCAGGGTAGTTACACCACCAAACTGCTGGAAGATGGGGTCGCCCGCATCGCCCAGAAGGTGATCGAGGAGGCGGGAGAGACCGCAATTGCCGGGGCCATAAACGATACGGAAGGTCTGCCGGGGGAAGTGGCCGACCTGCTTTACCACACTTTGGTGCTGATGGCCGCCACCGGCGTCAAGCCCCAGCAGGTGTGGGACGTTTTGAGGGAGCGGCGGGGGTAGAGCGTAGCGGTTAGCAGTCAGCGGTCAGCCGTCAGCCATTAGCCGTCAGCGCTCAATTCCCGCTCATGGTGAGCCTGTCGAACCACAAACGGTGGGTTAAAAGCCACCTCCTGCCGGCTACACATCCCCCGGCAGCGATTGGCCGCTTTCGTAAACGGCCCAGTCCGCGCCCCGGTAGACGGTGACCTTGCCCGAGCCTATGGCCTTCCAGTTTCCAGGGCTCCCCAGACACCCGGAACGAGCATCTATGCCCAATACAGTTAAGCCGGCGG
>JADFPM010000009.1 GCA_022562335.1 Chloroflexota bacterium | reverse complement strand
ACGAGGACCTGCGCGCCGACCGACAACTGGAGTTCACTCAGTTGGACCTTGAGATGAGCTTCGTCGAAGAAGACGACATCCTGGACCTGACCGAACAGTTGTACACCGAGATGATTGAGTCGGTGGCGCCGAAAAAGAAGCTCCGAAAGCCTTTCCCCAGGATCAGCTATGACGAGGCGATGGACCGCTACGCGACCGACAAGCCGGACCTGCGCTTTGGCCTGGAGATGACCGATGTGACCGAACTGGCCGGCGAGACCGAATTTAGGGTCTACCTCTCCACCATCAAGGACGGCGGGCAAGTCAAGGGCTTCGTCGTGCCTGGCCAAGCCCAGTTCACCACCTCCCAGGTCCGGGAACTGGAGGACACCGCCAAGTCAGCGGGGGCCGGCGGTCTGAGTCATATCCGGTACCGGGGCAGCGGTGGTGTGGGGCAGCAGAGCGAAGAAGAGATCGTCCAGTCAGCTGGGCTTCGCATGCCCGCCGAATGGCACCAGCGTCTGGCGGATAGAATGGGTGCGGGCCCCGGCGACCTCGTACTGCTGATGGCGGGATCCCAGCCACGGTTGAACACCTGGCTCACCGCGATGCGGACACACGTTGGCGACTCGCTGAATCTGCCGGACCCGGACGTGTTGGCCTTTGCCTTCATCACCGAGTTTCCGTTGTTCGATTGGAACGAGGACGCCAAACGTTGGGACTCCTCTCACCATCCCTTTACCTCGCCCGCCGACGGCCAGGAGCAAGACCTGGACGGAGACGACCTTGGAGCCGTCAAATCCAAGGCCTATGACCTGGTCTGCAATGGTTCCGAACTGGCCAGTGGCAGCATCCGGATACATAACCGCCGGCTTCAAGAAAGAATCTTTGAGATACTTGGCCACTCGAAGGAGGAGATGGTCTCCCGGTTCGGCCAGATCCTGGAGGCCTTCGAATACGGAGCGCCGCCCCACGGAGGCATAGCGCCGGGAATCGACCGGCTCGTGGCGATCCTCTCCGGCAGTTCATCGATCCGGGACGTGATCGCCTTCCCCAAGACTCAGAGCGGTACGGACCTGTTGTTTGACGCGCCGGCGCCCGTATCACAGGCGCAGCTCGACGAATTGTCCCTGCGGATCACCGAACAACCCGAATAACTGGTGTGCGTTCCAAAGCGTAGGGGCACGGTCCCGATGGAATCGGGATGCCCCTACGCGACTAGGATGCTCTTCTAGGCGGCCCCTTTGCGCGCCGCGCCGGTGAGCCGGGCCCTGGTGTAGAAGGCCAAGGCCGCGGCCTCGGTGTTCTCCACCTTCCCTGCCCAGGCAGCCAGAGGCGCTCCCTGGAGGCTCCGGCCGAAGGAGAAGCTGAGTTCCCAGGGCGCCCGCGCGCCGGTGGCGCGTTGGTTCAGGGCGTTGAGATTTGCCGTCACCGAATCGTCGGGCTCGCCGCCTGAGAGGAAAACCACTCCGGGGACCGAGGCCGGCATAGCCCGCTTGAAGCATTCGATGGTCTTCTCGGCCACTTCGCCGGGGTCGGCCCGGTTGGCCGCGGAACCACCAGAGATCACCATGCTGGGCTTCAGCAACATCCCTTCCAGAAGGACTTTATGCTGGGCCAACTGTTCGAATACCTCCCGCAGGGTCTCTTCAGTGACCTCGAAGCATCGGTCGATGTCGTGGTCGCCGTCCCGCAGGACCTCCGGTTCCACGATGGGCACCAAGCCTGCCTCTTGGCTCATGGCCGCGAACCGGGCCAGCGCATGGGCATTGGCCTTCAAGCCATATGAAGTGGGGGTATTGTCACTGATGCTTATCACTGCGCGCCACTTACTGAAGCCCGCTCCTAACTCCTCGTATTCCTTGAGCCGGTTTCGCAGGCCGTCTAGACCCTCGGTCACCAGCTCGTCGGGCGCTTCTGGAAGGGGCACAGTGCCCGTGTCAACCTTGATCCCGGGGATGATACCCCGATCGGTCAACACCTTTACCATAGGCGTTCCGTCGGCGCCGTTCTGGCGGATAGTCTCATCGAACAGGATCACGCCGCTGAGGAACTCGTCCACACCGGCGGTGCGGAAAAGCATCTCCCGGTAGTTGCGCCTAGTATCCTCGGTAGACTCCACGTTTATGCTGTCGAACCGTCTCTTTATGGTCCCGCTGCTTTCGTCGGCTGCCAGGATACCCTTTCCCTCGGCAACCAGCGCTTGAGCGGTCTTGACCAGCCGCTGATTATCCATGATCCACTCCTCCTTCCCTCTTTATCCTGGGTTTGTCTGGTCCCATTAAAAGCTGGCAACGGCTGCAAGGCAAGCCGTCAGCCGGCTTTTATCACCGACACCGTGTCCTCGACAACGTCTTTGTTGCCCAGGATCAGCGGGGTCCTTTGGTGCAGTTCCTGCGGTACGATGTCCAAGATCCGCTGGTAGCCCGTTGAAGCAGCTCCGCCGGCCTGTTCGGCCACAAAGCCCAGCGGGTTTGCCTCATACATCAGCCGGAGACGGCCGTCCTTCCGGTTCTGATCGGCCGGATAGGCGAAGATGCCGCCCTTCAAGAGGTTCCGGTGGAAGTCGGCCACCAGGGAACCCACGTACCGCTGGGAATATTTGTTTCTGAGAAGCGTGATGGCCTTTTGCGTCGGCTGGTCTAAAACCTTGTTGTTGCCCTCATTGGTGCTGTAGTAAGGGCATTCCGCGGGTATCTTGATACCGGGATGGGTCAGCGCGAATGCGCCAGACTCAGTGTCCAACGTGAATCCGCAGACGTTGCCTTTGGTGGCCAATACCAACACGGTGCTGGACCCGTAAACCACGTACGCCGCGGCCACCTGATCTTTGCCCGGCCTCAGCAACGAGTCTTCGTTCACGATCTCGCCCGGGCTCTTCTGCCAGATCCCGAAGATGGACCCGATGCTCACCGCGACGTCGATGTTGGATGAGCCGTCCAGGGGGTCCATCAACACGATAAAGCCGTCGGCAATGTCGCCCTCGACAATGACCGGCCTCTCTATCTCCTCGCAGCCTATGGCGGCCACGTGACCGGATTGAGAGAGGGTCTCTACGAATATGTCTGAACTGGCGGTGTCAAGACGTTGGACGATCTCACCTTGCACATTGATCTCGCCCGTGGCGCCCAATGCATCGGCCAAGGAAGCCTGCCGGACCTGATGTTCGACCCGGCAAGAACCGTCGGCGATGGCCATGATAACCGCGCCCAGACCGCCATTACGGCCTTTGTCTTGCCACTCCGAGGTTAGGTATTCTTGAAGCGTCTTCCGATGTCCCACTGCCGGCATGCACCACCTCCCTGACCGAATAACCCGCTCCCCAACCCATAAGGCCGCACCGGGTTTATAACTGCATGTCTCACGGTATCAAACGCCACTCGGCGGCTGGCAACCTCTTGCAACCGAAGATTATGCGGAATAATATTCCACCGCCGCGCCAATCAGCTCTGATTTATTGCAACAGCATTACTACAAGTTGTAGAATATTCAATATATCGATGATATTCGCACTTGGTTATTGATAATGGAAAGACCGTCCCAAACTGCAGCCAGGCAACCTCAAACGAAAGACGACCCGTTGGACCAATTTGCGCTGGAGATCGCTCGGCGAAACAAGCTCGAAGGTGAAAGCCTGCAAAAACTTTCTAAGATCTTCCCGGCGGGCGCCACGACCTTGCACCGAAAGCTCAAAGGCTGGCTGGAAGAGGGGCGCTTTGAACTGACCGACAAGCGCAGTGGCCAAACAACCGCTTTGCAGTCAATCATAGATGAGCCCTTGGGAGAGCGTCTGGCGCGGGAGACCGCGATCAGGCGGGCCCGGGTGGTCCACCTCACCGGCGTGGAAGCGGCGGCCGGTGAGGACTACCGGATGCAGGCGGCCGACGAAAAGGCCCAGGCCGCTTTCCATGCCGGGGATTACCTCCATCTGGCCCTAGGGGATGTCGCCGCCCGGTTTCTCATCGACCGGCTGCGGCCCCATATGACCATCGGCTTAGCCTCGGGAAGAGGCGTTGCCTTGACTGTCGACCGGTTGGAGGACCTGGCAAAGGACCGGCGCGAATGGATGAGCGGCTATCAGGGTGTGAAGATATGCTCTTTGAGCGGCGGTTCATGGATGGGGACCTGGGCGATGCCGTTTAACCGGCCCTTGGATGCCGACGCCAACGTATTCCATCTGGGGACCATCTTGCACGTTGCTCCCGGGATTCGAACGTACATCGGGTCCTGGCTGTTAGCCGGGGAAAGGGTAGCCGAGCAGCCCAGCTATGAAGGCGTCCATCTTGATCTGGCGATCGTCGGGATAGGCCAGCTTAATACGGGGCACCACTTTCTCCGGCCCGACGCGGCGCTGCAATTGGAAAGCATGGGCAACGCCCTGGCCACCATCCGGGAATTTCAAGACAAGGAAGGCGACCGGCACGCCAGCATCGCCGACATCTGTCACGTGTTGTTCTATGTGGGCGCTGGTCAGCCTCCGGATCAAATAGCCAAAGCCATAAGTGAACTGAATAACGCCATGTCTACCGCTCCCAGGAAAACGTTAGAAAGCGCGGAAGAAGTCATTTTAGTGGCGGGCGGGGCACAGAAGGAAGAGGCCTTGTACCACTTTGTTAAGGGGAATTGCCGTGACGCACCCATCGATCCGGCGCGGGTTACTTTGATCACCGATTCCTGGACCGCCAACCGGATCTTGGAGCGAGGCTGAATCCTCAATTGGAGTCTCGCGAAAACCCAGCGTTTTAAGGGTCAAAACCCCCAGCGCAACAGTGCCCAGGCATTGTCGAAACCTCGGTCAAAGGTGTATATTCAAAGGGCGAGGATCTGGCAACGCAAAGCTGATTAGCGCGGTCCAAGACTGGCTCAAGAACGAGCCCAAACCGGAACCATTCCCGCAATTGCCTTAGGAACAATCGCCATGCCGTCCTGGTTGCTCGTCATTTCGATCATGGCCCCGTTGCTAGCCTGGTGGACAGCCAGGGTGGCCCGCTCCAAGGGTAGGTCTATGCCTTGGCTTTGGGGTGTGGCGGCGTTCGTCTTGTCCCTCCCCCCCGACGACGCTTGGCGGCTTTTGGGGATGGCACCGCTGTTTGTCCTGATATTCTTAAAAGCTCCCCAACCGCGGGTGGACTCACCGCCGAAAGAATCAACCTGCCCTAAATGCCAAGCCAACCACTCCGCCAGCCAACGGTATTGCATCAGTTGCGGCTGGGAGATTGGCCGGGCATATCCCGAAACAGCGTCAACCTCCCAAGGACCCGCTGAGACCGCACCGGCTGGGCAAGCGGAACCGGCTACGCCGGAGCCGGCATTGGCCAGTGAAGCCGCCCAGACCCCAGATCTAGCTTTGGCAAATGACGCCGCTCAAACCCCGGAACCCCCCGCTGAAACGGCTCCTGCTCCGGCCGCCGAGGCCGTGGTGGAACCAGCGCCCGAACCCGAGGTGCCCATCTACCGTGGTATTCCCACGGCTCCGCGCATGACCGAACGCGGGATCCAACTGTTCAATCTGGGAAGGACCCAAGAGGCCATCGACCAGTTCACCAAGGCCATCGCCTTGGATGCCGACTACAAAGAGGCGTGGGAGCGGCGGGCCGAGGCCTACGCCACACTGGGACGGGACGGGGAAGCGGCCGAAGACCGGCGCCGTTTGAACGCCATCAACCCCAGTTCTTCATCTGGATGACCCACCCGGGATAAAGCCCAGCCAAGCAAACCAATTTAGACGGCCATGATGTTGTAACCAGCGTCAACTGGGATCACCGACCCGGTGATTCCCGTCGACAGGTCGCTGCACAAAAACAGGGCGGTCTGCGCCACCTCTTCCACGGTGATGTTCCGCTTCAATGGCGCCCTTTCGGCATGGATGTGCCTCATGTCCCTAAAGCCGTCGATACCCCTGGCCGCCAGGGTTTCCAGCGGACCCGCCGAAATAGCGTTGAGGCGGATGTTCTTCTCCCCGAATTCCGAGGCTAACTGCCGCACTTCGTGCTCCAATGCCGCTTTGGCCGTTCCCATCACGTTGTAGCCCGGATACACCTGCTGGGACGCATGGAATGTCATGGTCACCACGCTGCCGCCGTTCTTCATCAGGGGCGCAGCGTGCCTGACCAGAGGTATCAGCGAGTAGGCGCTGACTTCCAGGGCCAACCGGAATCCATCCCGGCCGGTCTCCGAGAACGGACGGGACAGGTCCTCGCGGTTGGCGAAGGCTATGCTGTGGACCAGGAAAGAGATCTCGCCAAATGTTTGCTCCACCTGCTCAAACATATCCGTTATCTGCTGGTCATCGGTGGCGTCGCAGGGCACCAGCAGGGCGTCGTTGAGGGTAGCTCCCAAACGGGCGACGCGGTCTTTTAGCCGGTCGTTCTGGTAGGTAAGGGCCAAACGCGCTCCGGCCTGGCCCAAGATATCGGCGATGGCCCAGGCGATGCTCCGCTCGTTGGCCACCCCTAGGATTATGCCATTCTTGCCACTGAGGTCTATCGGATACAACTGTCTAAGCCTCCAACGGCGTTATTTTTGGCGTTGCTCCGGCCACCACATC
Source organism: Chloroflexota bacterium (assembly GCA_022562335.1). GTDB lineage: Bacteria > Chloroflexota > Dehalococcoidia > Lucifugimonadales > UBA3495 > Io17-Chloro-G2. The sequence continues at coordinate 18,161 of JADFPM010000009.1, read as the reverse complement.
TAACCTTAGATTTGGTGGTTTGCTTGGATCACGTCCAAGCCGGGGCGACTTTATCCAAGAACAGGTCCAACTGGCGCTCGGGCTGGAAAGAAGCGAACCTGACCACGACGGTCTGGGCGCCGGCCTCGGCGTATTCGGCGATCCGCTCGTTGACCCTTTCCGGCCCGCCAAAAGGCCCCCAACTGTCACCCCATATCTCGGCGCCGTAATATCCGGTCAAGAATGCTTTCGCGTCGGCCTCTGCCTTGGCCACGTCGGGTTCCATATTCACCGTTATGTACATGACGGTATCCATAGCCTGTCCATCCCTGCCCATGCCATCGGCCATGCCCCGCACCGTCTCCACCAACTTGGCGTATTCGTCAGGTGTGTCCGAGATCGAGATGATCCCGTCGGCCAACCGTGCCGCGCGGCGGAATTGTGCCTCTCTCCCGGATCGCCAGTGGCAGGCCAGCAGGAATGGGATGCCGCCGGGTTGAACCGGGCGGGGCAGCATCGTGGTGGAATCCAGATTGAAATGCTTCCCCGAGAAATCCACCGGTCTTTCGCCGCCCAGGCCTTTCACGATCTGGACTATCTCTTCCAAGCGACGTGCCCGGCCCGATGTCGGTACCCCGGCATCTTGCCATTCATGGATCTGGGCATCGTTGAACACCCCCCCAACGCCGGCGGCGATGACCAGGCGTCCTTCGGAGATCAGGTCGATGGTGGCGCAGGTTTGGGCCAACAACACGGGATGGCGTAGCGCCGCCAGCAGCACGGCCGTTCCCAGCCTTACCCGTCTCGTCAGGGCAGCTACGGCCGACAAGACCGCCAGCGGTTCCATCCGGGGTTTGGCGGTGAGACTGTCGCCCACCCAAACCGAATCCAGGCCGGCTTCTTCGGCCCGTTGGGCCATGTCCAGCACCAGCCGGGCGCTCCGAGGGGCGGGATCAGCCAACAACAGGCCTCGGGTCGGAAGAAGAATGCCCAGTTTTGGGGCCGGTTTTATGGACGCGTTGGTGGTCATTCCGGCGCCAGGCTTTCCAGGAGACCAGGCTCGATGTGCTGGTAAGTCTCCAAGTCTTCTGGAATATCCAAATCGAAACCCAGGCCGTGGCTATAGCACATCGCCACTGAAATCCCCAATTCCCCCGCCAGCGCCAAATGCCGGGTGAAGCTCCGCTCGCCCAGTTGGGGACGGAAGGGGATTCCCAGGGGGACCAACAAGCCGTTGGTGCCGCCGTCTCTACGCGCCGGCGCCAGGGTGATGTTGTTCTGGCGGCGGGTGGCGGTGACCAGGCCGTGCAGATCGGCGGCTTTCAAGAAAGGTAGGTCCCCTGGGATGTATAAAGGCGAAAGCCCCCGCTCAAATGCTAGATCAAAGGCTTTACCCAGGGTGTCATTGAGGTCCTGACCCATCTCCTCAAACCACAGCCCGTCCATTTGGAGGGTCAGGTGCCGTACGCGGTCATCGCCTCCGACGACCCAGCACTGGCTTATGGAAGAGCCCTGGATGGCCAAGATCACCCGGCTCAGCATCCCCAACACCAGATTGGCGCGCCGCTCCGGCGAGAGTTCCGGCGCCAGCCGCGTCTTGCTGTCGGCAAGATTCTTTATCGGAATGATGGCCGTGATCCCCGGCGCTTGTTTCACCATGGGCCTATCGATCCGCCAGTTCCAGGATTTGCCGGGCCAAAGAGACTTTATCGGCTTCCGACTCCATGATTATAGACGCAATCACGGGCTGAATCCCCAAATCGCGGATGGCCGGGGCCGATTCAGCATCTTGATCGTCGATAAAGAAAAAATCGCATATCCCCTGGTATTGACGGGCCACCCCAACGCAGGTAGCCTCATGCCCCAGTTCGGCCATCATCTTGGCGGCCGGCCCCCGCAGGGCGGCCCCGCCCACAATAGGGCTCACCGCTACTCTTTTGCCTGAGAACGCCTCTAGGCCCCGGCGAATTCCGGGCACAGCCAATATGGGCCCCAAACTCAGGAATGGATTGGAAGGGCAAAGCACCAACATCCCGCCGGCAGCCAATGCGCCGGCCATCGCAGCCGAGGGCTGCGCCGATTCGGCCCCCACGTAACGTATGCTTTCGACCGGTGGTTCAGCCAGGCGTTTAACGAAATACTCTTGCATGGCCAGGTCACCCTCAGCGGTGGTCACGACGGTTTTCACCGAATCGTCGCTCATGGGGGCAATGGTATGCTCCACGCCAAGGGCCCGGCTCAACTCAGCGGTAACACTAGATAACGTGGCTCCTCCGCGAAGAAGCTGGGACCTGCGCAAATGTGTGGCCATGTCCCGGTCGCCCAGGTTAAACCAGGCATCGACGCCATATTTGCGGAGCATTTCAAGCGTATCGAAAGTATCACCGGCCAGTCCCCAGCCGGTCTCGGGGTTTGCCATCCCCGCCAGGGTGTACATGACGGTGTCCAGGTCCGGCGACACGTGAAGCCCATAGAAACACTCGTCGTCGCCGGTGTTCACGCCGATGACCAGGTCTGGGGGAGCGATGATTCGGGCCAAGCCCAACGCGAGTTTGGCGCCGCCGACCCCTCCGGCCAGCGCCAGAACCCGGCCATTCCAAGATTGTTGGGTGGTCAGAGGGTTCCCCGGATAGTCACGCCTTGCGCCCGTCCAAACTTCCGGGGAGAGGCGGTGCTCAAATGTCCGTCAGCCACCTGGGTGCTTGACACCTCATTCGTCATCGGCCGCCATGCCGGCCGCGGCGGCAGTTTGTCTCGCGCTCGCCTCGGCTTCTGCCGCCTTGCGGGGATGCACGAAACGGTAGGTGTCCAATTTGACCAGCCTGTGATACGAGCCGAACACTTCCTCTGCGTCGTCACCCACCAAGTCCAGCGGGTCCAATTCCTCGTCGGAATCGTTGAACAACCGCTTGATCTTATAGGTCGTATACCTTTCGGCGGGCACCCGGCCTGCTTGGCGGATCATGTGCCGAAACTCGGAAGGGCGCATCAACTGGCCGTGTTGGGCCCCGGCCGCGGTGGAGATGCTTTCGTTGATCAGCGTGCCGCCAAGATCGTTGACTCCCGACACCAGCAATAGCTGGGATAGACGAGAGCCCTCCTTCACCCAGGAAGCCTGGATGTTGGGGATCCAGTTATTGAGCATGATGCGGGCAATGGCATGTACTTTCACCACATCCATGCCGGTGGGTCCGGTCCGCACATCATCGACCAATCCCTTGATGAACATGGGCGCTTCGGTGTGGACGAAACTCAGAGGAACGAACTCGGTGATGCCCCCCGAATTTTTTTGAATGTCCCGCAATAGCGCTATGTGCCGGGTCAGATGGGCGTTGGTCTCAACGTGCCCAAACATGACCGTAGATGTGGTGGGTATGCCGATTTCGTGGGCGGTGGTTATCACATCGACCCATTGATCGACCGTGATTCGCCCCGGGGATATCTGATCCCGCAGTTCCTGGTCCAGGATCTCCGCCGAGGTGCCCGGCAGGCTCCCCACACCGGCGTCTTTCAGGCCCTGCAGGTATTCCCGGATGGTGCACTTGGACCTTATCGAACCGTACAGGACCTCTTCGGGAGAGAACCCGTGGATATGGACGTCCGGCACCTCTTTTTTGATGGCCTCGCACAGCCGTATGTATAGGTCTCCCTCCATCTGGGGAGGCAGGCCGGCTTGCAGACATACCTCGGTGGCGCCATAATCCACGGCTTCCTTGGTGCGGCGGATAATCTCTTCCACCGGCAAGAAATACCCTTCCTCTTGCCGGTGATCGCGGCTGAAGGCGCAGAACCCGCACCGCTTGATACATACGTTGGTAAAATTGATGTTCCGGTTCACCACATAGGTGGCGACGTCGCCCACCGTCCGGCGGCGCAGTTCATCGGCGGTCATCACCATGGCGTGATAATCCAGGCCGGTGGTCTCGAACAGCAGTTCCGCTTCCTCTGGGGTGATGTCCAGGCCTTCCAGCGCTTTTTCCAGCACCGCGGCGACGTCCCGCTTCAAAAGACCCAACAGGGACTCTAATTCTTTAACTGGTCCCGGCATAATTTTCGATTCCCCCTGTAACGTATCCCTGGTCATCCGTCATTGCAGCTATCTTAGACTTCATCTGTTGGGAAAGGTAGCCGCCCGCCATGCCGATATATTCCGGATAAACGGGCAGCCTAGGCTGCAACTGAAAGCCCATGGCCTGGGTCCGGTCTCTCAACTCCGCCAACCCCGGCCAGGGCGCCTCGGGGTTCACGAAATCGATCGTTAGCGGAGACACCCCGCCCCAATCGTTGATGCCGGCCCCGAGATAATCCTGGTAATCCTGGGCGTTGAGGTTGGGAGGGACTTGCAGGTTCATCCCCGGTCCCAATATCATGCGCGCCGCCGCCACCGTCCATAGCAGTTCTTCGCTCTGAGCGTCCAGGTTTCGGCCCATGGGCGTATTGGGCTTGGCCCGGAAGTTCTGAATTATCACCTCTTGAATGTGGCCGTGGGCATCTTGCAACTTCCTTATTTCTAAAAGAGCATCGACGCGCTCCAACCGGGTCTCTCCGATGCCCACCAGGATCCCGGTGGTGAAGGGCACGCCCAGTTCACCGCCGATCTCCAGCGTACGCAGCCTGACCCTGGGCCGTTTGCTGGGAGCGAACTCGTGGGGGCCGCCCTCCTGGTACAGTCGGGGGCTGGTGGATTCCAGCATCATGCCCATGGACGGATTGTAAGGGCGCAGCGCCGCCATTTCCCGCCGGCTCATGGTTCCAGGATTAGCGTGGGGAAGCAGGGAGGTCTCCTCCGCCACCATGCGGCACATGTCGGTCAGGTATTGCAGCGTGGTCTGGTAGCCTCGCCGGACCAGCCATTCCTTCGCTTCAGGATACCGCTGCTCGGGGCGTTCTCCCAGCGTGAAAAGCGCCTCGGTGCAACCCAATGCCTGGCCGGCCCGGGCAACCTTCAATATCTGTTCCGGCGACATGTAAAGGTCTCCGGCCGACTCCGGGTCGCGCCGGAAGGTGCAATAGCCGCAAAAGTCCCGGCAAAGCATGGTGAGGGGGATGAAGACCTTGGGGGAAAACGTCACGGTTCGGCCTTTACCCTGGTCCCGCAACTCCGAGGCGGCGGCGCACAGGGCGGGAAGGCCGTCCTTGGTTATATCCGCCAAGGAAGCCGCCTCTGTTTCCGGCAGGGCGTTTCCCCGTAGGATGCCGGAAGTCAGGGCGTCCATATCGGATGGAGCCATGGTTGCGGCCATGGAGGATTTGTCAGTAGTTGCTAAAGTCCTCACAACGGGCCCCAATCTTAACGTTGCGATCTACCGGCGCGCAATCTGGAGAAACCGGCCTAGATGACACCGGGTTCAGCCTGGGATAGATACCGGTGTATTGTATCCGGTACCCATTGCCCTAGCAACCGGAAATCCGCCGCAACCATCCGTCGTGTTTACCCCCAGTCATGGCCGGTCATTGCATAGGGGAATAGGAAGTCGGCCGAAGGATCCGGTTATTGACGCGTACGTTGATTGGCCCGTCTTTCTCGGTCTCCGTCCGGACTTTGTTCCACTCGGGATCGGCCTGGAACGCCGCCCATTTGGTTTCCCGGTCGGCCAGGCTATCGAAGCCCAGCATATAAACCAACTTATTGCTGGTGCCGACCTCCTCGGTCCAAAAACCCACCACGTGGATCCCGTGTTTCTTGAAAAATCCCACGGTGTGGTCGGCGAACCGAGCGTTTAGCGCAGGCAGCTTGCCGGGCATAGTCTCGTAGGTGCGTAGTTCGTAGATCATGATCCCTCCTGAACGATTGAAAAACATGTTGACGGTGCGGCCCTCCGCGTCCCAGGGTTCAAGCCATATGGGCGCACAGCCGCTGTCACGTGACGGTAGATTATGCGGGGTTGCCGGTCAAGTCCCAGAGGCAAGGAATAAGAGGCTGGTTTACAATCCAGAGAGGCGGCCCTGGTCGGAGGCGCCGGCGCCCGGATCGGGTCCGGCGAAAGTCCTGCCCAGGTACTCATGGGCCAGCCGGGTGGCCACCCTGCCCCGGGGGGTGCGTTCCAGAAACCCCAATTGCAGCAGGTAAGGCTCCCAAACGTCCATGATGGTGTCCGAATCTTCGTTGATCGACGCCGCCAGCGTTTCCAGCCCCACCGGCCCGCCGTCAAATTTGTCTATGATGCTGGTGAGCAGCCGGTGGTCTGATTGGTCCAGACCCAGTTGGTCCACCGAAAGCTGGTCCAGCGCCGCCCGGGCCACCGGCCCGTCGATCTTGCCGTCGGCCATGACCACGGCGTAGTCCCGGTTGCGCTTCAGCAGCCGGTTGGCGATACGCGGCGTCCCCCTGGAGCGGCCGGCGATCTCCTTGATGCCCTGGGCGTCGGCCTCCACGCCTATGATCTTGGCCGACCGGCGGACGATTATCTCCATATCCTCGGGCTGGTAGTACTCCAGGTGGAACACCGACCCAAACCGGTCGCGCAAGGGAGCGCTGATCATGGAAAAGCGGGTGGTGGCGCCGATGAGGGTGAAGCGGTTGATCCTGAGGTTTATGTTGCGGGCCGCCAGGCCCTTGCCCACCATCCAGGACAGGAAGAAATCCTCCATGGCGGAATAGAGCACCTCTTCCACCACGCGGCTCAGGCGGTGGATCTCATCTATAAACAGGGTATCGCCTTCTTGTAGTCCCGTTAGGATAGCCGCCATATCCCCGGCGCGCTCGATGGCCGGGCCAGAGGTCACCCGGATCTCGGCGTCCATCTCGTGGGCTATGATGTGGGCCAATGTGGTCTTACCCAGGCCTGGGGGGCCGTAGATGATGGTGTGGTCCAGGGGTTCTTGGCGGATCTTGGCGGCGCGGATGCCTATGTCCAGCGTGTCTTTGATGTGGTTTTGCCCGACGAAGTCAGACAAACGGCGAGGCCGCAAAGACAGGTCCAAGTCTTCCGGCTGGACCTCTCCAGTCACCAACCGTTCGGTCATCGCATCCCCTCACACCGCCGGGTTGCCGCAGGCTATCAGAACTTCGAGGTGGATGAGCGGTGACGAGATGCCCCGCCCCAGATGCTTCGCCGCTGCGGCTGGCTCAGCATGACATTCTCTATAGAACTCCTTCGATTCTAGGCGAGTGCCTATTGCCCAGTCAAGGAATTTAAGTCACCAGGTTATGACAACCCGGCGTCAGCAGAGTTATCCGTTGAACTTTCGAAAGACCAGGCAGGCGTTCTGGCCGCCGAAGCCGAAGGCGTTGGAAAGAACCACATCGACGTCCTGCTTTCTGGCTTGGTTGGGAACGTAGTCCAGGTCGCAGGCCGGGTCCGGGTCTTGATAGTTGATCGTGGGGTGGATCATGCCCTCGGTGATGGTCTTGACGCAGGCCGCCGCTTCCAAAGAGCCCGACGCCCCCAGAGCGTGGCCGATCATGGACTTGGTGGAGCTGATCGGTATCTGATAGGCGCGGTCCCCAAACAGACGCTTGACCGCCACGGTTTCCAGGGCGTCATTCAGCGGTGTGGAAGTGCCGTGGGCGTTGATATAGTCCACCTGGTCCAACTCGACGCCGGCGTCGGCCAGGGCCAGCTTCATGGCCTGGGCGGCCGCTGCCCCGCTTTCCTCGGGCTGCACGGCATGGGCCGCGTCGCTGGTGCAACCAAACCCGGCCAGTTCCACCAGGATATCGGCATCCCGGCCCAACGCATGTTCCAGGCTTTCCAACACCAGGATCACCGATCCTTCTGATGGGACAAACCCGTCCCTTCCCGCATCGAAGGGCCTGCTGGCCTTTTCCGGCTCGTCGTTGCGGGTGCTGAGGGCCCGCATCACGGCGAAACCCGCCAGGCCCAATTGGCTGATACCCGCCTCAGCGCCGCCGGCGAGCATCACGTCGGCATCGCCCCGGCGGATCACCCCCAGGGCCTCGCCCATGGCCTGGTTCGAGGCGGCGCAAGCGGTGGTCGCGGTGGAGTTGTGCCCCCGGGCGCCGGTGAAACGGGAAACGTTGGCCGCCGCCATATTGGGCAGGATCATGGGGAAGAAAAAAGGCGTCATGCGCATTCCGCCCCGGCTGGCCAGGATGCGGCAGTTCTCCTCCAGCGTCGGAAATCCACCATTGCCGTTGCCCAACACCACGCCAACGCGAAATGAGTCCTCTTTGGAGATATCCAGATTGGCTGCTTCGACAGCCGTTAGACCCGCCGCCACGGCCAACTGGGAGAACCGGGCCATCCTTCGCGCTTCCCGCTCGCTCATGTATTGGACTGGATCGAAGTCCTGGACCTCGCCGGAGATCTGGCAGGGGTAGTCCGTCGGGTCGCACAAAGTCATCCGGCCAATGCCGGATCTTCCCGCCACCAGATTTTCCCAAAATGCATTTGGCGATTGTCCCAGGGGGGTGATTGCCCCCATGCCCGTTACCACAACCCTTCGTCTATCCCTTTCCACACCCGTTACTCCCATGTCAGCTGAGTGATCTTTCGTGCCGTGATGACTTATCTCAAATCTTGGGGAAGAAGGTCGGGATAGACCTCCGGCTCGATGCCCAACACCGCTTCCCTGGCCTCGGCTACCACGAAGAGGGAGCCCGTGACCAGCACCAGGTCGTCGGCGTCGGCCGAGGCCAACGCTTGCGCCACCGCATCCGCCACCGAGGCCGATTCAACGGCTTTCAGGCCCTCGTTCCCAAAATGGTCTGCCACCGCCGCCGGCGATAATGACCGGGGGTGCCGGGAACGGGTGGCGAAAACCATCGGTATCGCCCCATCACGGGTATTTGGCTGCGCTAGTCTATGGACCATGGATGCCACGCTTTTATCGCGGGAGAATCCCGCCACCAATATCAACCTGCCCGGCGGCGAATGGCGGGCCAGGGATTCCATCAACGCGTTCACCGAGTAGAGGTTGTGAGCGCCGTCGGCCATGACTATCGGGTCGCGAGATAGCACTTCCATACGCCCCGGCCAGGAGACTTGCGCGAATCCCCGTTCAATGGCTTCGGCCGGAATCGTGTGCCCCTGTTCAACCAGAGCTTCGAGGGCGGCGACGGCCGTGGCGGCGTTTTCAAGTTGATGGTCCCCCAATAACGGGATATCCAGTTGGTATTCTTCCAGACGGCCCTTCACCGTCACGCTCTGGCCTTCCCACGGGTCCCGGCCGGTTTCTCGGCTGATCCAGGTGACCTCTTTCCCTACCCGAATGGCTTGGGCGTGCCGTTCGCGGCAGGCCCCCAGGATGGTTGAGAGGGCCTCCGGGGCTTGAGGCGCCACCACCACGACGCCGTCCGGCTTGATGATACCCGCCTTTTCCGCCGCTATCTCCGCCAACGTGTCGCCCAGGATGGCGGTGTGGTCCAGGCTGATGGAGGTGATCACCGCCACATTGGGGGTCACGACGTTGGTGGCATCCAGCCGCCCGCCCAGTCCCACTTCTATGGTTTGGAAATCCACCTTTTCTTGGGCGAAACAGTGATAGGCCATCCCCGTCATGAATTCAAACAGGGTGACGGCGGCCCCTGGGTACCCTGATCGAGAGCCGTCAGGGACATCATCGATTCGCTGCGGCCATAGTTGGTCCACCAACTGGGCGAACCCTTCTTCGGTAATGGGTTGGCAATCGAGACGGATTCGCTCTCTGAAGTGATGAAGGTGGGGTGACGAGTTGAATCCGGTGTGGTAACCGGCGGCTTTTAGGACGGCGTCACACATTGCCGCGGTGCTGCCCTTTCCCTTTGTCCCGGCCACGTGAATGGTTTTTGCCCGCCGGTGGGGATCGCCCAACCGGGCCATGAATCTTTCCATCCGGCTAAGGTCGACAATGGCTTTCTGCCGGGGGCCGAGGCTATTACGCTCGTGGTCCACCAGAGAAAGCAGGGCGTCTATGGATTGGCGATAGTCCACATGCCTCTAGATACGGCGGGTAAGTCCCAAAAGGCCCGGAACGGTTGGAGAATGAACACGGGGCAGGTCAATGGTCGCGGATCCGCGCCGGCATGATCCCCATGGCGATCTTCCACCCGTCGGCGGCGGTCACTGACCGGACAAAATCTATGTTACCTTCCACGGTTCGTGGGGTAAAGCCAAAGGTTTGATCCACGATCCCCGGTTCGCCAACGTTGCGGATGCCCAACATCCGGAGCTGGTCGACGGTGACGGCCGGCCGGGGTTGGACCAATTGAAACGCCAGCGTGGCCAGATGCATCAACCAAAAAGGCACGTGGAGCCGCCAGCGTTTTTTCCCCAACGTCCGGGCAACGATGGACACTATTTCGTTGTAGCTGATCTGGTCCGGCCCGCCGATGTCCAAGATCTTGCCCTTCAGGTCCTGCCGGTCCACCGATAGCGCCAGGCAGCGGGCGACGTCCTCCACGGCAATCGGTTGATACCGGATGCGTCCCGGCCCAACCACGGGCACCAGGGGGAAGATCCGGGCCAACCCGGCCAAGGTATTGAGAAACTCGTCGCCGGGCCCAAACATAAGAGTCGGACGCAGAATGGTGTAGGGCAGGCCGCTGTTAATGACCTCCTGCTCTCCCTGCCATTTGCTATAAAGATAGCGGAAATTAATGTCATTGGTGACCCCGTTTGCCGAAACGTGTACAAAGTGCTTTACACCGTTCTGCTTCGCCGCGGCAACCACGTTGGCGGTGCCCAGATGGTTTATGGACTCGAACGTGGCCCGCCCGCGTTGGCGAATGATGGCCACCAGGTGAATCACGACGTCTACGCCATGGGCCGCTTCGGCGAGGGGTTCGGTGTCGGTAACGCTCCCGTAGTAGATATCGGGAGTCCGGCCGGGGAAAAGCCTCTCTCTGCCGGGAGTGTGAACCAGGCACCGCACCGTATGATGCCTTTCCTCCAGTTCCCGAACCACCCGGCGTCCCAAAAAGCCGGTGGCGCCAGTCACCAGAACCAGCATTACAAGCCTCGCGCCAATTTAGGGCCAATCGCCGGCTGCCAGGCCGTGGTTTTCTGCGCGGCGGAAAAACCAACCCTCACCGTGATGAAGGGGGCGTGAAAACGATACAGGCCAGGTTGGATTGTCATTATGCTTACGGTAACATACACCCTGATTTTCCAGTATTCACTGGCGCCAGGCAGCACCCTGCAAAACCCGGAATCTTACGCCTGTATCCGAGACGTGTTCGCCAAGACCTTGCGGCAAATCATAAGGTATCTCGTTGGGATGCTAACGTCATGACCACACCAGACCTTCATTTTGGGATCGGAGCGGCATTGGGGGCGGCCCAGACCGCGTCACAGGCGAAGTGGATGGAGGAGTTGGGTTTCGAGTATTTCTCCGCTGGCGAACATTACATGCGGGGTGACCCTCCAGGGCCGACCCAGGCTGCGCTGACCTTGCTGGCGGTGGCGGCCGGAGCCACGGAAAAGATCAGACTGCTTTCGTCCATTTTACTCGCCCCCTTTTACCACCCCCTGGTCTTGGCGAAGCTGACCACCACCCTGGACATAGCTTCAGGAGGACGTCTGACGCTGGGAATCGGCATAGGCGGAGAATTCCCAATGGAATTCGAAGCCGCTGGGTTGGACGTGAAGCAACGGGGGCGCAGGACCAACGAATGCCTGGAGGTGTTGACCCAGCTCTGGACTCAAGATTCGGTTGATTTTAAAGGACGCCATTTCCAACTGGATGGCGCCGCCATCAATCCCCATCCCGTTCAGCAGCCGCACCCGCCCATTTGGGTGTCTGGCCGGCGGGATGCCGCGATGCGACGGGCGGTCAAGCACGGCAACGGCTGGTTGCCTTATTTTTACGATCCCCCCCGTTACCGGGACAGCGTTGCCAAGATTCAACAATTCGCTTCGGAAGCCGGCCGGGACCTTTCCCAGTTTCAATGGGCATTCATGCCCTACATATCGATCTACCCCACCGTGGAAGAAGCTGCCCGGGTGGCCGCCAACGAACTGGGCGGGCGTTATCTATACGGTTCCGAATTCAGTGAGATCGTTAGCCGGTACTGCCTTTTGGGTCCGGTTGAAAATTGCGTCTCCCGTCTCAAGGAGTACATCGACGCCGGCGCTAGGCACATCATTTTCAGCGTTTCTTGCCCCATGGAAGACCGGGTGAGGCACATAGAGACCATCGCCAAAGAGATAATCCCCCAATTCATATAGAGCCGCATCCCAAGCGCCTAAGCGTGTTCATACTGATCCCCATCAAAACCAACGTGCCTGGAAAGGCGTTTGGAAGCCTGAAAACAACGTACTTGTTGCCGTGTTATTGGCTTTCGGCTTGCTGTATAATATTTTGCGACCACAGGGCATGAAACCGATTACCCAATTTTCCTGTGTCATTGGTCTTCGAGATGAATCTCAATGTCATGGGTTGTTTAATATAGTTTCCCCACGGTCTCGCCTGCTATAGCGAGATGGTCCTGCGGGAGAAACAGGAGCGAAAATGGCTAGTGAAAAACGGGTGGTGTTGCTGCAGCCGGCATCGGCGGGTGGGAATTTCGAATACATTGCCATTCCCAGGCAGGGGATGCTTTTTCTTTCCGGGGCATTGGCCCAGTGGGAAGGCCCCCACCGGTATCAGCGGGAAATATGGTTCGAGGACCGTTCGGGACTCATAGACCCGGACAAAGACCTAGACGGTGTCGATATCCTGATGGTGACGGCGCTGATCAACGAAGCGCCCCGGGGCTATCAGATAGCACGGCAAGCAAAAGAGTTCCACCCTGGATTGGTGACCATCGGCGGCGGTCCTCAGATGGGGCCCTTGGCGGAAGAGGCCTTTGATTACGGCCACTTCGACGTCATCGCCCAACGGGAAGCCGAGGACATCATCGGCCAACTTTGCGATACGCTATTGGAACATAAACCGGCTGTCCGGAACCAATACTTGAATAAAATACCCGGCATCTCATACCTGGAGGACGGTAAAGTGGTGCAGACCCGGCGCGCCGGCCTGGTTGCGCCGGACTTTGTGGAATTGCCCGACTTCCGGTCCATCAAAGACCTCTCATCGGACAACCCCATGGCCGGGGGAGTTCTGGAAACGGTCAGGGGTTGCACCGAGAAATGCACCTATTGCCAGGTGATACAACAATTTTTGGGCTATCGCCTGATCAAGCGGGAAACCGAATTCAAACGATTGGCCCAGCTTACCGAATTGGCCGCCGATGGATTGATCCACTCGTCGCGCGGCGGCAAGTTCCAGGTGTTCATTTCCGACGACCTGCATCCCCCGCCGTTGCGGGCGGTCAAGTACCGGGACGAGCGGTTGGCCAGGCTCCATGAATGGAAAGGCCGCACCGACGATATGTACATGATCTGCCAGGCCAGGGCGGAGATCGGCCAAGACCCAGCGTTGGCGACCGCCATGTCCGACGTGAATATCGACATGATATACGTGGGCGTGGAATCGGATAACGCCAAAGCCCTGGAGTTGGTCCGCAAACGGCAGGACCCGGGCCAGGTCCACAAGGACTTGGTTGTGCTCAACGAAATGGGCTTCTCAGTGGTGGCAATGACCATCATCGGCCTGCCCTACGACACCGAAGAAACCATCATGGCCATGGGCGATTGGGTCACCCAGCTCAGCAAATACCAGACGGTGAACATATTGACGCCCCTACCCGCAACCTCCAACTGGGACGATCTGACGCCCTTGAACGAAGATGGGGGCCTGCTGCAACCGGGCGAGATGCGGCCCTACCATCTCTACACCGGCCGTCAACTCGTGCATCTAGACCCCAGGTGGACCATGCAAGAGAGCAGAGACCTGTTTGACCGGTATTCAGCGCGGCTGACCCCGGTAGACGACCTGTACCGCCGCATATTCCGTATCCTGCGTTCCTACCGTCTCCGGCTGGCGTCCTCCAGCAAGGACCTGGGCGACACGATAACGGCCCGTATCGGCGAAGCCATCGACAGCCTTCGCACCTGGTCGGATCCCGTATCCGCCGCCGGTAAAGAGTTGGGAGATAGCGTTTCTCAGGGTGTCGGCGAATTAGCGGAAAAGCTCAAGGCCGTTTCCCAGCCCCTGGCCAATGCCCGCCGGGAAGTGGTGGAAAACGTGGGCAACCAGGTCAATGAATTGACCGAATCTCTCCGGGTGTTAGCCGATCCGTTGACAACCGGCCGCACCGAATTGTCTCTAAGCATCGCGGGCCGCATCAATGAATTGACGGTTATCCTGGATGGGGTCGGCAAAGATACGCCCGGTAAGGGAACCAGGCGCCGCAAGACGGCAAAACCGGCAACGTCGGAATAATGACCCGCGGCATCGGTTGCCTAATTGCCCCCGTATCCCAGGGGCAGCCGAATGCGGCGTACCAATATCCCCTCCGGGCAGGGTGATGGGCAGACAGGAGGATGGAGGGCGCGTTTCCCGCTGTTTCCTAGCAATCTTTTCCCTCTTGGCTTGTTCCTCATCAGGGCCACCGGTCGAATGGAATTTCTATGAATGAAAATCACCGCGTCTTTATCACGGGCATTGGCATAATCAGTCCCCTGGGGTTGGACGTGGAATCTACCTGGAGCGGCATTGTTTCCGGCCATTCCGGAATAGATTTCATCACGGCATTCGACACCGAGGGCTTCGACACCAGCTTTGCGGGAGAGGTCAAAGGCTTTAACGCGGAAGACTATCTGGGGCGAAAAGAGGCCCGGCGCATGGACCGGTTCGCCCAACTGGCGGCGGTAGCGGCCCAGGAAGCCTGCCGCGATGCCCAGTTGACCCGCGAGTCCATGGACCCCTACCGTGTGGGCGTCATCATCGGCAGCGGCATCGGGGGCATCATCACCCTTTCCCAACAATTCGAGGTCTTGAGCCAGCGGGGCCCCAAAAGGGTGACGCCGTTTTTAATACCCATGATGCTTGCCGACATGGCTTCTGCTCAGGTTTCGATGGTCACCGGTTCCATGGGCGCCAACTACTGCCTGGTATCCTCATGCGCCAGCGGGGCCGACGCGTTGGGCCAGGGTTGGGAGATGGTCCGCCGAGGTCAGCAGGATGTGGTCTTGGCCGGAGGCGCCGAAGCGCCGCTCTATCCCATAGCAGTGGCCGGGTTCAACGCGCTGCGGGCCCTCTCCAGGCACAACGAAAACCCTCAACATGCCAGCCGCCCCTTTGACGTGAACCGCGACGGCTTCGTCATGGGCGAAGGCTCCGCCGTGCTGGTGCTAGAAAGCCAGGAAAGCGCCGAAAGGCGGGGCGTCCCACCCCTGGCAGAGCTTCGAGGTTACGGGGCCACATCCGATGCCCATCACCTTACCGAACCTTCGCCCACCGGGCAGAGCGCGGCCAACGCCATGACCCTGGCGCTGCAAAATGCGGGCATCAAACCTTCCCAGGTCGATTACCTCAACGCCCACGGCACTTCCACGCCTCTGAACGACCGTCAGGAAACCAAGGCCATAAAACTGGCGCTGGGCGATGATGCTTACCGGGTTCCCATCAGCTCAACGAAATCCATGACGGGGCATCTGTTGGGGGCGGGCGGTGCGCTGGAAGCTGCGTTCTGCGTTTTGGCCATGCGCGACAGCAAGATTCCTCCAACGATCAACCTTCATGACCAGGACCCGGACTGCGACCTGAACTACACCCCCAACGATTCTGTTGACAGAAAAGTCTCGGTCGCCATGAGCAATTCTTTCGGGTTCGGCGGACACAACTCGGTGCTGGTCTTCACCGACCCTAAGGAGATCGAATGACCGTCCCCAAGCCCATCGAGCGCGGCGTCCGGGGCAGCATCCGATAGAGCAGCCGCAACCAGAAAACGGCCCGCCTTCCCGGGGAGAGAAACTGGCCAGCGGTCTGGCCCATGCCGGGACGCTGATATTTGGGGTCCCTCTGGCGTTTTTCCTGCTTCCGGCGCCGTTTGCTTTTGCGCTATGTCCGGTGATCTCCTATTTCATTTCCCGCCGGTTTCGCCGCCGTCAAAGTCCGTGGGGCGCGTTTCAAGCCCTCCAGGCGGCGGTGATCCAACTGGTCATCCTGGTTTTGATCATCCTGACGGTTGCCGCCGGCCTGCCGTATAGATTGGAATTGACCTTTGGCACCGTGGGATTCCTGTTGTTGCTATATTCTCTTTGGGGCGCGGTGGACGCTTTGATGGGGTATGATTTCCGGTATATCTTCATCGGAGATTTGGTTGAAAAGGTTTCTCTGGCAAATCTGAGCCGAGCCGACCGCAGAAACAGCAACAGACGGAACGATCGGCCCAACAACAGGTAAACAGACCACAGCAAGCGGAGCGAAATCTATAGATGAACGTTGGTGAAACAGTCAAACGGTGGGACCTGCCCGGTCTCCCCTCCAACCATTCACTTCCAGCGGACGTGCCCGCGGCGGTGGCCCAGGTCATGCTCAGGAGGGGCTTGGACACCGAGGAAAAATTACGGGTGTTCTTAAACCCTCCCCAGAAACTACCCTACGACCCCCAGCGGTTGATGGGCATGGACCGGGCGGTGCAAAGGCTTTATCAAGCGGTCACCAAGGGAGAGAAGGTTGGCATCTTCGGAGATTTTGACGTGGACGGCGTCACCGGCACCGCCATCCTGGGTGAAGGGTTAGGCGAACTGGGCGTTACAGTCTTGCCCTACCTGCCCAGCCGCGCCGATGAAGGGCACGGATTGTCCAACGCGGCAGTCCAATACATGGTCGCCCAGGGGGTGAGTTTGATCATCACCGTCGACACCGGCGTCACGGCAGTGGCCGAGGTGGCCGAGGCCCGCAGGCTGGGCGCCGACGTGGTTATCACCGACCACCATGTGCCCCAGTCGGTTCTGCCGGAGGCGGTGGCCATAATCGACCCCAACCTACCGGGTGTCACCTACCCGTTCAAAGACCTTTGCGGCGCCGGTCTGGCATTCAAGCTGATGCAGGGTTTATATGAGTTTTACGGCCAGCCTTGGAGTCCGGCATTGCTAGAGCTTGCCGCCTTGGGGACCATCGCCGACCTGGTGCCTCTGCAGGACGAAAACCGTTACCTGGTGCAGCAGGGCTTGATCGAGTTAGCCCAGACCCAGCGTCCCGGATTGAATGCGTTGTTCCGGCGGGCGCGGGTCGAGCAAAACGCCATCGATGCGGAAACCGTATCTTTCCAAATCTCGCCCAGGATAAATTCGGCCGGACGGATGGGCAGCGCCCACGACAGTTACACCCTGCTGACCACCAAGTCCAACGAAGAAGCGGAGACGCTGGCGGACCTTCTAGAGGGGCTGAACCGCAGCCGGCGAGACGCCAGCCAGCAAGCATATGCCACCGCCCAAACGCAGATGGAAAGGAAGTATTCGGGAGGGTCTTTGCCGCCCATCCTGTTCGTGGCCGATGAGAGCATCGCTCCTGGGGTGGCCGGCCTGGTGGCGGGTAGGCTGGCCGACGTCTACCACCGTCCAGCCGTCGCGATGTCGTTGGCTGGCGACTACGCAGTGGCCAGCGCAAGGAGCATACCCCAGTTCGACATCGCCTCAGCCTTCGAGTCCTGCGGAGATCTATTGGTCAAATTCGGCGGACACTCCCAGGCGGCAGGATTCACCATCCACCGCGACAACCTGCCCCGGCTTGAGGAAGCCCTGACCCTGGCTGCGGAGCGGTCCTTGGGTTCGGTGGACCTCAGGCCCAGCCTGGCCATTGACGCGGAAGTGGAATTGGGCGAGTTGACCGAGGACACATTTGGGTGGCTTTCCAAGATGGAGCCCTTCGGCAAGGGAAATCCCAGGCCGCTTTTCTTGAGCCGGGGCGTCAAGGTGCTGGAATCCCGGCACATCGGCCACGAATCCCAACACCTGAAGTTGGTGCTGGGACAGGATGAGAAGGAGATGACGGCGTTGGCCTTCAACCAGGCCCAAGATTGGCCCAACGGCGCTTCCCACCTGGACTTGGTCTACACCCTGTCGGCCGATTGGTGGCAGGGGATGAAAAGCATCGTGCTGAAGGTGGTAGACGTCCGTCCCGCCCAGAACCTACGGGCGGGAAAATAGCGGGTGGCGGCCGTTAACCCGCCGACGGGCGGCCGAATTGAGCCTTGTATACCAACAGGGGTATTGCCACCAGCATTATCAGCAGGGACACGATCTGGGCCTCGTTAAGCCCCATCGCATAGGTGTTGGTCTCCACCCTTAAGAAGCTCAGGAAGAACCGGCCCACCGAGTACAGCGCGCCATAGAGCACGAACACCATGCCCCGGGGACGCAACCGGTGGCGCAACGGCCATATGATGGCCAAGACAGCCAGGTCCA
>JADFPM010000008.1 GCA_022562335.1 Chloroflexota bacterium | reverse complement strand
CCAATTTCAAGGGATGGGTGAACCCCGAGGACCGTTACCGCATGCCCACCCTGGAATCGCTGGAATCGACGGCCCCGTGATGGGAGTGATACCCCTCACCTCAATCCTCTCCCGCAAGGTGAGAGGAGGAACGAATTCCCTTCCCGCCTGGCGGGGGAAGGTGAGGAACCAGTCCCTTCCCCTCTCGCGGGGGAAGGTTAGGATGGGGGCGACTCTAAAATGCTAAATCCGAGGCCCCATGGGTTTCCGAGTAGCGGCGGACCAGTTGGGATCGCCGGGAACAGCCAACAAGGATAGAGCAGTCCCGAATCAGACAGCCGTTGCCGCTCACCGTGGACCAAAAGGATGAGGGAGGCGTAAACCGAGGAGGCCGGCCTCATCGGCATAAGTCACTGGTTGCTGGGCGCGCCGTCCTTCACGCAGCGGGAGCAGTAACCGTAAAAGTCCACCCGCTGGGAGGCGACCTCGAATTTTAACTCCTGCTCCAGGATGTTCTGGAGCTCGACAACCAGTTTTTGACCCACCTCGGCGTCAACCACGGTACCGCAGCTCACGCAGACCAGGTTGGCATGGGGCGATAGGTTGGCGTCGTACCGCGATTGGCGCTGAAAGGGCAACTCCCGCACGATGGCAGCCCGTTCCAACACGTCCAGCGTGGAATACACGGTGGCCAGGGTCACGTAGGGGAAAAAGGCTTTCACCCTTTCGTAGATCTCTTTCACCGAGGGATGGTCCCCCGAGTTGACCACCACTTCGGCGATGGCCAGCCTTTGCGGTGTCAGTCTGATGCCCAACTGCTTTAGCCGGACCGATAATTCTTCCTGCGTCGTCACTCCCTTCATCCCTCCCGCAATTCAAATCCGGCCCGTCGATGTGTCATCCTCCGCTTAGGATAGACCCCGCGAAGGATGACGATTCTATAACAAAGCCCGCCGGGTGGAGAACAGGGCCCCGGGCGGTTTTGTTCAGAGAACATCCCCGGGGCCGATCTTTAAAATATCTGGCCGCGAAACCGGCCTGCTAACTGGAGGTGGCCTGGGTCTGCTGGCCGCCGAACCGGCGGCGATGCACCCGGAGGGTTCAATCGTCCATGACCACGGGTATGCCCGCGGCCTCTGCCTTGGCCTTGGACTCCTCGTCGATGACGCCGTCCTGCAGCCAGATATACTTGACGCCCACTTCGATGGCCTCGTCGATCACCGGCTTCACGAGTTCAGACCGGCGGAAAACGTCCACCATGTCTATGGGGACCGGCACCGATTTCAGGTCGGGATAGGCCTTTTCCCCCAGGCATTCGGTGATCATGGGGTTTACCGGTATGATCCGGTATCCCTGGGACTGCATGTACTTGGACACGCCGTAACTGATCCGCTCTGGATTGTCCGATAGGCCAACCACCGCGATGGTCTTGCTGTTTCTAAGTTGCTCTTCCACCAGGTCCATAAGCCCTCCCCTCGGTCAATTGGATCTAAAACCAGCTGAAATGATGTTGGCTGAGATTGGCTCCGCCAATTTTGACAAGATACCGGTGCGTTGACTATTTTACCATTCCCGCCCGCGTATGTAATTGTAGGCGGCTATGGCCGCGGTGGCGCCGTCCCCGGCGGATGACACCAATTGCGAGGCCGAGTTTTGCCGTATGTCGCCCACCGCGTACAGGCCGGGTATCTCCGTCTCCATGGATATGTTCACCGGTATATGACCGGCGTTATCCAGTTTGACCAGGTCCTTGACCATCTGTGAACCCGGCTCAAGCCCCACGTAGATGAAAAGCCCGCTGAGGTCCACCTGATTTTCCAGATTGGTGACCACGTTGCGGACCTGCACACCGGTCACGGCGTCTTCTCCCAACACCCGTTCCACCACCGTGTTCCAGACCACCTCTATCTTGGTGTTTTCGTTCAGGCGGTCCTGCAAAACCCGCTGCGCCCGAAGTTGCTCGCTGCGGTGGAACAGCAGCACGCGCTCGGTGTAGCCGGTGAGGGTCAGGGCTTCATCCACCGCCGAATCACCGCCGCCGACCACGCCCACGACCTGATCCATGAAGAATGGTCCGTCGCAGGTGGCGCATTGGGAAACACCTCTTCCGAACAGTTCCTCTTCACCTGGGATGCCCAGCTTTCGGAGGGATGACCCGGCCGCCACTATCACCGACTTGGCCCGGTGCTCCCCAGCGTCGCTGGTCACCACTTTGTATTCGCCGTCACGAGAAACATTCGAAGCTTCGGCGATGACAAATTCCACGCCGGCATCCATGGCCTGTTCCTGGACGGCGGGGCCCAGTTCGGCGCCGGATATGCCTTGGGGAAATCCCGGGAAATCCTCGATCTTTTCGATGTTGATGATCTGAGCTCCGCCCATCATTTTCTCAATGATGGCGGTGCGCATACCGTGCCGGGCCGCGTACAGACCGGCCGTCATTCCGGCCAGGCCTCCGCCCACAATCAATACGTCGTAATCGTTGGCCAATGCGGGAACTCCTGCGGGGTCCTGGTGCTGGACCCGGTGGGTATTCTTGGCCCTAACTATAGTTTGGCGCTGAATTGGGTGTCAACAAGGCCGTGTTGGCTTGCGCGGCGGAAAATGGCATTTTACAATGACCCATGCCAAATCCAAGTGAAGCGCCGCCCAGCCGGCGTATTTAACGAAATCTGAGATCGGCAGGACAACGATTATGCTTGTGGACCTGATCGGTGTGGTCAACGAAGATGGCTTGAGTCTCGATGGTGCTTATCTGGCGCCGGAATCCGGTGTGTCGCCGAAGGGCCTCGTTGACGCCGTGCTGTTGAATCACGGGTCTAGCAACAATTTCTATTCACAATCGACCATGGCGATGGCTGAGGGATTGCGTGATCAGGGTTATGCCTGCCTGTCACTGAATAGCAACGCCCACGACACCGCCTGGTACAACAGGAGCGACTCCAGGTACTACGGCGTCGCATTTGAGGTCTTGGACCGGTCCCGCTTGGACCTAAAGGCCGGCATCGATTTCCTGGCAGGGAAGGGGTTCCACAGGATAGCTATTTTGGGGTTCAGCATGGGGGCTGTCCGCGTGGGTTATTACGCTGCCACGGAACCGGACGACAGGGTGACCACGGTGATCCCGATATCTCCGGTGCGGCTATCCTATTCATATATGATGGAATCCGAGGACGCCGAGGAATTCCAGGGCATAATCCGTCGGGCCGACGAACTCGAAGCCCAGGGAAAGGCCCAGGAATTGATGTCCGTCAAATACCCCATCACCCAAATGTTCAGCGCGGCCTCCTATCTTGATAAACACGGGCCGGGAGAGCGGTACAACCTGGTGACGCTGGCTCCCAGGATCAAGGTGCCCGTGCTCGCCATAGCGGGCTCCCTGGAGACCCACAGCCGCTTGAAAGACATGGCCAGGGACCTGGCCACGGCAGCGGTCAATAGCCCCCGGGCCGAGCACACCATCATTGAAGGCGGAAATCATTCGTTGAACAACCGGCGGGAAGAGGTGGCCAATGCCGTTCTGGGTTGGCTGGCCAGCCTGACACTCCAGCCAACCCTGGCATAGACCGCCCGGCCTCTGGTCCTCCGCGGTATTTTCCGGTCTAAAGGCGAGGTTTTTCTTTGCGTTCTAATTATGAAGAAGCGGCGGCGGCGGCCGTATATCAAGTCGAAACCCAGCGGAACGTGTATCTGGAGATGCGCGACGGCGTCAGGTTGTCCACGGACCTGCACCGCCCATCTCAAGATGGAAAGCCTTTGGATGGGCCATTTCCCGTATTGCTCCTGCGCACTCCCTACAACAAGTCCACCGAGGTCAGGGACCTGGAGGCGGACTTTTTCGCTGCCCGAGGTTACGTGGTGGCCGTTCAAGACTGCCGCGGCCGGCACGCTTCCGAAGGAGGGTTTACCAAATACACCTCCGACGGCCCCGACGGCTACGACACGGTGGAATGGCTGGCCCGGCAATCATGGTGCACCGGTAAGGTCGGCACATTCGGTCTATCCTACGCCGCCCACACCCAGGCCGCCCTGGCGTGTTTGAACCCGCCGCATCTGGCGTGTATGTGGTTGGAGTGTGGCGGTTTCTCCGACGCATTTTTGTCGGGATGCCGCAACGGCGGAGCATTCGAGCTCCGGCAGGTGACCTGGGCTTTTCGTGAGGCTAAGGAAAGCGTTGAGATTCACGACCATGCCTTGGTTGGCAAGGCGGCCATCGAAAGTCAGGATATCCACCAATGGTTCAACCGTATGCCCTGGAAGAAGGGCCACTCTCCTCTGCGCTGGACGCCGGACTACGAAAACTACTTGTTGGAACTGTGGGGCCATGAGAGGTTTGACGATTACTGGCGGCAACTGGGGCTTTCGGCAAGCACCTATTATCAAGAATTCTCCGACGTTCCCCAGGTGCATATGGGTTGTTGGTACGACCCCTACGCCCGGACCACCACCGACAATTACGTGGCCCTTTCGGCGGCGAAAAAATCCCCGGTGAGCCTTTTGATGGGGCCCTGGACCCACGGCGGCCACGCCGTTAAATATTCCGGAGACATAGACCTGGGAGATCAGGCCATCGTGGACAACAACCTGGCTTTGGACTTCAATCACCTGAGGCTGGCGTTTTTCGACCGCTGGCTGAAGGGCCTGGAGAACAGCCCGGCAGCGAAATTCCAATGGGAGGATGACGCGCCGGTGAAGATCTTCGTCATGGGCGGCGGTTCCGGCCGGCGCAACTCCCAACAACGCCTGGACCACGGGGGCTATTGGCGCTCCGAGAAGGCCTGGCCCCTGGCCCGGGCCATCGAAACAGCCTACTACCTGCACGCCGGAGGCGAGCTTTCCCCCGAGGAGCCCCGGCCGCCTGAAGAGCCCGAGTTGCCCAGCAACTACCTGTTCGACCCCAACCATCCGGTGCCCACCATCGGCGGCAACATATCTTCGGGGGTCCCCATCATGTATCCCGGCGGGTTTGACCAGCGGGAGACCCAAGATTTTTATGGGAGCTCCGCCCCGTTTCTGCCGCTGGCGTCCCGGCCCGACGTGCTGGTCTTTCAGACCGAGCCGCTGACCGAAGACACCGAGGTCACCGGGCCCATATCGGTGCGGCTTTGGATATCCTCCACCGCCGTCGACACGGATTTCACCGCCAAGTTGCTGGACATATACCCGCCGTCCGATGACTATCCTGAAGGCTATGCCCTGAACCTTACCGACGGGATCCTGCGGGCCAAATTCCGCGACTCATGGGAGGAACCCGAATTGTTGGAGCCGGGCGTCATCTACCCGGTGACCATCCAACTCTTCCCCACCAGCAACCTGTTTGCCCAGGGACACCGCATTCGGCTGGACGTGTCTTCCAGCAACTTCCCCAGGTTCGACGTCAACGGCAACACGGGAGAGAACCCGGGCCTGTCGCCGGTGAAGATCCCGGCGCAAAACAGCGTCTACCACGACCCCGGCCACCCGTCCCACGTCACTTTGCCGGTGATACCCAAATCCTGAGTCCCGCCGTCCGCGCCGGTCTGCGCTGGGCGTACACTCCGCCTGACCCCTAAGATAGGACTGCCGGTCCACGGCCTGATTTGACCGGCCTCCACCGCGGAACACCGGCGAACATGGGTGAACACTCTGGCTAGGGGTCCGCCGGATGATGCAACATGTGGTTGCGTCAAGTGCGCGGAATTGGAACGGCGGGTTGCCAAGACTTCGATTTAGCAGAGTGGTATGGCTGGTGTTGCTCAGCCAGGTCCTGAGCCTGGCAGTGGTGAGCAGCGCTCTTTGGGGCTTCCAAAAAGACCTCCGGCAGATCACCGTTGGGGCGAGCAAGTCCTTTTATCAACCCCCTCCCGATACTTTAGGGGGACTTTCCACCGGCGATGCAAACCGCCAACGGCCCACCGTGGTTCCTTCTAGATTCATAGGCGAGACCAACCAGATAATTGACTGCATAGCCGACGCTCTCCTGGCGAGACGGATGGCGTCTCGCCGGTTAGCCGAAGGGGTAGACGCCGTCGAACAGTATGGCGGATGCGACGACCCGGATGCGAATGAACAATCTGAAAAAGATGACGGGCCGCCAGGCGGGAAATAGGCTCGTTGACAGCCCCTGAGGGCGGCGGTACACTAGGCTCCCGGCCATCGGGCGTCCAATTCATCGTTTTCCACGCGAACCTCGTATTGGCCCACCTCGCACTGACCCAATAGACGCCTGCGTGGGATTTTGTCTATATGCCGGTCTGTATTTCGGCAGGGTAGGGGGAAGATGCCATGTCCCGCGTAGCGGAGCAGGACCCAGAAGTAGCCAAAGCGATCGAGGGTGAGGACCGCCGGCAGCGCGAGAGTATCGTCCTCATCGCATCGGAAAATTACGCCAGTCTGGCCGTTTTGGAAGCCCAGTCGGGGGTGATGAACAATAAATATGCCGAAGGTTATCCCGGCCGGCGTTACTACGGCGGGTGCGAATACGTGGATGTGGTGGAAAACCTGGCCTTGGACCGCGCCAAAGCGTTATTCGGCGCCCAACACGTCAACGTGCAACCTCACAGCGGGGCCCAGGCCAACATGGCCGTCTATTTCGCCCTGCTTGAGACCGGCGACACCGTGCTGGGCATGCAGCTGGACCATGGCGGGCACCTGACCCATGGGGCATCGGTGAATTTCTCCGGCAAGCTATACAACTTCATCCCCTACGGGCTGGACCGGGAAACCGAGACCATCGATTATGACGGTGTGGAACGCCTGGCGCTGGAGCATCGGCCCAAACTCATCGTGGCGGGTTGCAGTTCCTATTCCCGGGTTTTGGATTTTCCCCGCTTTCGGGCCATTGCAGACCGGGTGGACGCGTATTTGATGGTGGACATGGCCCACATATCGGGATTGGTGGCGGGGGGCGCCCATCCGTCGCCGGTGCCCCACGCCCACGTGGTGACCTCCACGACGCAAAAGAGCCTGCGAGGCCCCAGGGGCGGATTCATCCTTTGCGACGAAGATCTGGCCCGCAAGATAGATTTTGCCGTCTTCCCCTTCACCCAAGGCGGGCCTTTCATGCACGCCATCGCCGCCAAGGCGGTTTGCTTCGGCGAGGCCCAGCGGCCCGAATTCGCCAAGTATGCCTCCCAGGTGGTGAAAAACTGCCAAACATTGACCAACGAGCTGTCTGAGGCCGGATTCCGGCTTGTTTCTGGGGGCACCGACAACCATTTGGTGTTGGTAGACCTTACCTCTATGGACATCACCGGCCAGCAGGCCGAAAAGGCCCTGGAAAGGGCGGGAATAATCGCCAATAAAAACGCGATTCCCTACGACACCAAGCCGCCCAGGGTGACCAGCGGGTTGCGCCTGGGCACGCCGGCCATCACCAGCCGGGGCTTCGACGAAGCGGCGGTCAAACAGGTGGCCAGGCTGATCGTCACCGTCTTGGGGAATATGGATGATCAGGAAGTCCAGAAGAAGGCTGCCGGCCAGGTCAAGGACCTTGCATCAAGCTTTCCCGTCCCTGGAATCGACCTGTAGTTGAGGGGCTCAACCCTCAATGCTATAATCTCATTGGTCAAATACATGATGAGGGACTCTACTTGCGCCATTATGAATTAGTTGTAGTGCTCAGCCCCATGTTGAACCAGGAACAAACCGGGGAGACGTGGGACCGCATAAAAGGATTTATCAACACACGGGAAGGAGAGATCACCTCCGAGGAAAATTGGGGTACCCGGCGCCTGGCCTACTCGATACGGAAAGGCCCCTACCATTTCCAGGAAGGCAGCTACCACCTAACCCGGTTCAGCACCGAGACGCCCTTTAATAACGAGCTTGAGACGTTTTTGCGGCAGGACGAACAAGTGCTGCGGTCCATGGTGGTGGCGACCGGCGCTCCCCAACCGGTGCCCGATACACCACCTCCGCCGCCCGTGGTGCCACCGGTGGTGGTGCCTGAAGAGCCGGTAGCAGGAGTTCCAGGGCCCACGGCGCAAGCTGAAGCGCCGGCGGTCGAAACAGAGGCTCCGGCGGAATCCGAGGAGCCCGTGGCCGAAGTAGAGGCCGCAGAAACCCCAGCGGCAGTCGATGAGCCGGTAGCCGAAGCAGAAGCCGTAGAATCCCCAGCGGAAGTTGAGGAGCCGGTAGCCGAGATAGAGGCAGAGGAATCCCCGGCGGAAGTCGAGGAGCCCGTGGCCGAAGTAGAGGCCGAGGAGAGCCCGGCGGCGGCCGAGGAACCGGTGGCCGAAGCAGAGGACGATTCAGAGGATAACGAGGACCAGGAGAAACCCCAGGGGTAGGGAGGCGCAGATGAACAAGATCATAGTCATCGGTAACCTGGGAAGGGACCCGGAGATGCGCTACACGCCTAACGGACAGGCGGTCACTTCGTTCTCGGTGGCGTCCAACCGCAAGTACACCACTGCCACTGGTGAAAAGCGGGAAGAGACCGAATGGTTCAACGTCAGCGCATGGGGCAAACTGGGCGAGACCTGCAACCAGTGGCTGACCAAGGGAAGCCAAGTGTACGTTGAAGGCAGGCTCAGAAGCCGGACCTACGAGGGCAAAGACGGCCAAACCCGATTCGTAAACGAGATCAATCTCACCGACGTCCAGTTCTTGGGCCGCGCCCAAGGCGCGGGCGACGAGGACGGCCCATACGGGTTCGACGGGGGCGAGAGCAACCCTGGGGAGGAATCGCCTCCCATGGACGAAGTGGACGATCTGCCCTTTTAAAACCTACCTTGTCAAATCTGCCCTTTTCAGGCGGATTTAGCGGCCCGCCCAGTTTAGAATCTGGCGTCCAGATCGGAGGATCACCAACAGTATGACCACACCAGCAGCGTCACCACCGCCACAACGTGGACCCGGCGGCCGGCCACCTCCCAGAGGGGGACCCGGAGGAGCAGGGGGCCGATTCGGTGGACGGGGCAGAGGCAGATTTGCGCCACGGAGGCGGGTCTGTTCGTTCTGCGTTGACCACGTTAAATCCATCGACTACAAAGACATTGAGCGCATCAGGCGTTTCATCTCAGACCGCGCCAAGATCGAGCCCCGCCGCCGGACGGGTGTTTGCGCGAAACACCAACGAGCCCTGCGGCTGGCCATTCAACGCGCCAGGCATTTGGCTTTACTCCCCTTCGTCCCATATCAGGCTGGAGTTGCTGGAATCCGCCGCTAATAGACCATTGTTGAGGGAGACCAGCTTCAAGCAGTTGACTGGCGAGCCCGGCTCCATGACGACCTAGGCTCTTGGGCATCAATCTCCCCGAGGTTTGGATATGGCCTTCCCCTGGAACCGCAGAGACTCTTCACCACAAATGCTTCCCTCGGAACGACGGCGACGCAGCCGCAGCCGCCGGGACCGCCAGGAGGAAGCAGGCAGGGAAAACACTCGGTTGACCCAGGAAAAAAAGCATCAACGCCTGGTGTGGGCTATATTCACCGTGCTGATCATGGTCATAAGCGGGGTGGTGGCCGCCGGTGTCTATGACAAGTATATCCACCCGCCCAGGGTCTGGGCGGGCAGCGTACGGGACGTGGAATTCACCATGGGCGACTTGGTGGACAGGATCCAGGTCCTCCAGGGATTGACCGGCCAGGTTGATCTGAGCATAGTTCCCTTCGAGTACCTCCAGAACCAGCTCATCGCTGAGATTTTGCGCCAAGCATCTCCCGGCTTGGGTATCAATATCACTGACGAAGATTTGGATAAAGCGTTGCGGGACCAATTCTTGCCTGAAGCCACCGCCGGCGAGCAGGTTGCTCCCGGGCAATTGGAACAAGAGTTTGAACAAAATTACAGCGCATACCTGACCCGCACCGATTTGTCCGACGTTGATTACCGGATCATATTGGAAGAACAACTCGCCGAGTTCCAACTCCGATCTATCCTGGCGGCTTCGATCGGAGAAACCGGGGAACAGGTTGAGGTGGAATGGATCTTCCTGGAGCCAACGGGAAACGTGTTGCCCCTCGAGGTCAGAGAGCGGCTGGATATCGAAGAGTTCGGCGTGGTGGCGGCGGAAGTGTCCGTGCCCGACGGGTTTGCCAATGGCTCAGGTTACGTCGGCTGGGTGCCCAAGAATGCCTTTCCTGACCTGGACTTCGTCTTGTTTGGCGACGAAGAAAAAGGGGACGAGGCTTTGGGAGTGGGAGAGATCAGCCGTCCTGTAGCCACCCTCGACGGAATTTACATCGTCCATAAGCTGTCGGGGGCCGAAGACCGGGAGATCACTGTTGCGATGCGGGTCAAACTTTTAGCCCAGGTGACCCGCCAATGGGAGTTGGACCAGTTGACCAGGGGAGCGGAAGAGGGATGGCTGAGGATGAACTTCAACAGCGAATTGTACGCTTGGGTGGCGCAGCAAGTAAATATAAGCGCCCCTCGTACTTTCCAGGGGCGATGATGACGCCGAGGACCGAGGTAATCAACATTTGACCGCCCCTGTAGAAATCAACGTCGGTTTGATGGGGTTGGGTTCGGTGGGCGGCGGGGTCGCCGCGGCACTTCTGGACCGGTCTGAAACGTTATCAAACAAAATAGGGCTGCCCATAGGGCTCAAGAAAATCCTGGTTCGAGACCCAGGCAAGACCAGAGACCCCGCCATCCCATCGGGATTATTGACCACCAATCCTGAGGATATCCTAGATGATGATGACATTCATGTGGTGGTGGAGGTCATCGGTGGGACAGACCCGGCGGCCAGTTACCTGAAACGCGCCCTTTCCGCGGGTAAACACGTCGTGACGGCCAACAAAGAGGTGATGGCCCAGTCCGGGCCCGAGTTGTTCCGTCTGGCCGAGCAAAACCGGGTGAATCTACTGTTCGAGGCTAGTGTCGCCGGTGGGATCCCCATCGTCGGCTGCTTGATGAACGAGCTACTGGCCAATGACGTTTTTTCTATCCGCGGCATCATCAACGGCACCACCAACTACATCCTCACCCGTATGGCTCACCAGGGGGCCGAATTCCAGCAGGCTCTCAAGGAAGCCCAGGACAAGGGTTACGCCGAATCGGACCCCACCAACGACGTAGAGGGCATCGACGCAGTTTACAAGCTATCTATCCTGGCGTCCCTGGCATTCCACCACCGGGTCGCACCCCAGGACATATACCGGCAGGGCATATCCACGTTGGAGGCCAACGATTTCCGGTACGCGAATGAATTGGGCTATGCCATCAAGTCCTTGGCCATCGCCAGCCTGGAAAATGGATCGATACAGGCGAGGGTCTATCCGGCCCTGATCCCCCTGGACCACATGCTGGCCAAGGTCGACGGCGTTTATAACGCGGTGGAGGTTGAAGGAAGCCTGTGCGGGAAAGTCCTGTTTCACGGTATGGGCGCGGGCCGGGAGCCCACCACCAGCGCCGTCGTGGGCGATTTGATCGAGATCGCCCGGCGCATCGGTGTGCAAGGGCCCCCATCGCCCATGGTGCAAAACGGCCGTCCTTTGAGCATCAGGTCCATCGACGAATTGGAAACCCGGTATTATCTGAGATTGACCGTCGCCGACCGGCCGGGGGTTTTGGCCCAAATCTCTAAGATTTTGGGCGATGGCGGTATCAGCCTTGCATCGGTGATACAAAAAGACAGCGATCCGGCGCAGCAGACGGCGGAGTTGGTCATAACCACCCATCCGGCCCGGGAGGCTTCGATGCAGCGATCACTGCAACAGGTGGCGGGTCTGGAAGTGGTGACACGGATCAGCAACCTTCTGCGGATTGAAGGTCAACTTGACCCGAGCTAGACGTTTTTACCTGTGAGCAGTAGATGGGCGTAGGAGTTTTACGCAGGTATAAAGATTTTCTACCGGTGACCGACGCCACCCCTCAACTCACACTTGGCGAGGGTGAGACGCCGCTGGTCAGATCCAACCGTTTGGGGAAAGAGTTGGGTTGCGACCAGCTTTATTTCAAGCTGGAGGGTTGCAATCCCACGGGCTCGTTCAAAGATCGGGGCATGGTGGTGGCTTTCGCCAAGGCCCTGGAGGCCAACAGCAGGGCGGTGATGTGCGCCTCCACCGGCAACACCAGCGCTTCGGCCGCCGCCTACGGCGCTTATTGCGACCTGCCGGCCATCGTTCTCATCCCCAAGGGTGAGGTGGCCATGGGCAAACTGGCCCAGGCCATGTCCTATGGGGCCACCATCATCATGGTTAACGGGAACTTTGACGTTGCCCTGGAACTGGTTAGGGATTTTACATTTAAGCACGAGGTCACCCTGGTAAATTCGGTCAACCCCGACCGCATCGAAGGCCAGAAAACAGCGGCATTTGAGGTGGTTGATGATTTGGGCGAAGCGCCCGATTTCCTGTTCATCCCGGTGGGAAACGCAGGCAACATCGTCGCCTACTGGAAAGGTTTTAAAGAGTACAAGGCGGCGGGTCTCAGCCACAAGCTGCCCCGCATGATGGGTTTCCAGGCCGAGGGCGCCGCCCCCATCGTCAATGGCGCGCCGGTGTCGAACCCCCAGACCATCGCCTCGGCGATCCGCATCGGGAATCCTGCAAGTTGGCAGGGCGCTTTGGACGCCAGGGACGCCTCTGGAGGAGTGATCGACTCGGTGAGCGACGACGAGATATTGGATGCATACCGGCTGATGGCCTCTAAAGAAGGGATCTTCTGTGAGCCGGCGTCGGCGGCTTCGGTGGCCGGCCTCATCAAATTACGCAAAGCCGGCTTGGACCTGGCAGGACGCAGGGTGGTGTGCATCATCACCGGCAATGGTTTGAAAGACCCTGATCTGGCCGTCACCAGCGCCGTGAACCAGCCTATAGAGGTGGAGCCCACCATGGAAGCCCTGGAAAGTATAGGTCTGGCCAAGCCGCCATGACGCTGAAGGGAAGGGCCCTAAATGATAGCGGGCGAAATAGCCGAGTGCGGGACGCGGTGGCCACCCTTCTTGACGCCATAGGCGAAGACCCCGGGCGTGAAGGCCTGCGGGATACGCCCGATCGGGTCGCCGAGATGTATGCCCATCTGTTCAGCGGCGTAGGTTTGGATCCACAGGAGGCTATAGACGCTATCTTCGATACCGGCCACAGCGACCCGGTGGTGTTGCGAGACGTGCCGTTTCATTCCTTTTGCGAGCATCATCTGCTGCCGTTTTTCGGAAAAGCCCAATTGGGATATATCCCCAACGGTAAGATTGCCGGGTTGAGCAAACTGGCCCGCACCCTGGACCTGGCCTCCCGCAGGCTCCAGGTGCAGGAAAGACTCACGGGACAGGTGGCGGATGCTATATTCAATGCCCTGAGTCCCCGGGGAGTGGTGGTGGAGTTGGAGGCCGAGCACCTTTGCATGTCCATGCGAGGAGTGGAAAATCCCGGCAACCGGGTGGTTACCACCGCTGTCAGGGGCAAATTTGACGGAGCTCCCTTGGATGCCCAAGGGTTGTTGGCGATAATGAGGCGAAATTAGTTTGATTCAATCTACACCCCTTACTTCTTTTACCCAGATAGGCGATGAATGGCAAACGGTATTATCCGGTTCTCCCGTTAACTCCCTTTTCCTCACCCCCCAGTGGCAAGAGGTCTGGTGGGAAACCTTCGGCGACGGCCGCAGCATGGTGGGTTTTTACCTGACGGAGGCCGAAGAGGTGACCGCCATCGCCCCCCTGGCCCGCACCGGCGACACCCTGTCTCTGGTGGGAAATCAGGACACGGTGGATTACAACGACTTTATGGTGAAGCCGGGCCACGAAGCGGTATTTTACGATGCCGTGCTGGGCTGTATGGATGAACTCAAATGCCATACATTGACATTGGCGCCGCTGACCGAGGCATCACCCACCCTGGAGCACCTGCCGGAACTGGCCCGGCGGCGGGGATTCTCGGTGGAAGTCGAAAAAGAAGATGTGGCTTCCGGGATCGCGCTGCCGGAAACCTGGGAAGATTATCTGGCCGGACTTTCCAAGAAGGACCGCCACGAATTAAGGCGGAAATTCCGCCGGTTGGAAACGTTGCCCGATTGGCGGTGGTATTCCATCACCGGCCAGGAACAGGTTGCCGACCGTCTGGGAGACTTCATAGAGCTGATGCGCCTGAGCAAGGTGGACAAAGACCAGTGGATGACGCCCGAAAGGGAGCAATTCTTCCACCGGATCACCCAGCGCATGTCACAGGATGACCGGCTGAGGCTCTTTTTTTTGGAAATAGACGGCCGGCCGGTGGCCACCAGTCTGTGCTTCGACTACGACTCGTCCCGCTTGTTGTACAATAGCGGCTACAATCCCGAACAAAGCTATTACAGCGTAGGGTTGTTGCTGGATGCCCTTTGCCTGCGTGAGGCTATCGAGCAAAAGATGAAATACTTTGACTTCCTTCGGGGCGACGAGCCTTACAAGGCCCACTTGGGCGGCCAACAACACGTGCTTTATCAAATGGTGGTAAAACGAAATTGAGCGTACAGCGGGTCGCATTCATAGCTTACCACGCCTGTCCCCTGGCAGCCCCTGGACAAGGAAAATCGGGGGGTATGAACGTTTACGTCAGGCAATTGGCCGCCGCCTTGGCGGGCCAAGGCGTAAACGTCGATATCTTCACCCGCGACCATCCTGAGCAAGCGGGCGAGGCCGATGAGTTCGGCCCTGGCGTCAGAGTGGTCCACATGCCTGGGGGAGATTCCGACACACCGATGGACGGTCTTTTTCATAATCTGCCTGGCTTCCTGGCCGAAGTACAACGGTTCCAACGGGAGAATGACATCGCCTATCAGACGGTGCATTCCCATTACTGGCTTTCCGGCTGGGTGGGCAGGGAATTGGCCCGTCAAAACGATATTCCCCATGTGGTCACCTTCCATACCCTGGGGTTGATCAAACTTCAATCCAGGGTGGGGGAGGTGGAACCGCCTGAAAGGGCTGAGGTAGAGCGGGAACTGATCGCATCGGCGTCACGTATCGTAGCTTTCAGCCCCCACGAAAGGGATGCCATGGTCCGCTTGTACGGCGCAAACGCGGCCAAGGTGAATCTGGTGCCTTGCGGCGTGGACCTGAACCGGTTCAAGCCATTGGACCGGACGGCGGCCCGGGAACGGCTGGGCCTAAACGGCGGCAAAGTCCTGCTATACGTGGGCCGCGTGGAGCCATTGAAAGGTTTGGAGTTGCTGGTGCACACCGCGGCGCAAATGGAGACCTGCCAGGATGTAAAGGTCCTGGTCGTTGGGGGAGCCAGCGACGGGGACGAGGAAGTCGGACGCCTGCGAGACCTGGCCAAAGACCTAGAGGTGGACCAGATGATCGATTTTGTAGGTCGGGTCGATCAGGAAGAGTTGCCCTATTACTACAATGCCGCCGATGTTTGTGTTGTCCCCTCGTACTACGAAAGCTTCGGACTGGCCGCATTGGAATCCATGGCCTGCGGCACTCCCGTGGTGGCAACGCGGGTGGGCGGGCTGTCCACGGTGGTCCACCACGGCCATACCGGATACTTGAAGTCGTGGCGTTGCCCAGAGGCGTTCGCCAACTCATTGGAGATGATCATTTCCAGCGAGGGCCTCCAGGACAGCATGGGAAAGGCGGCCCGGAAAAGAGCAGAAGCCATGAGTTGGGAAAGGGTGGCGGCAGGGATCAACGACATCTATCGGTCGGTGCTCTCGGAGACGTCCTCCAGGCGGGAATAGACCCTTGAGCGCGGAACCGGTCAACCCAGATTCCGGGGAGACACCCTCTCGGCATCACCGGCTGGGGTCCCTCCACGGTATGGCCGTGCACATCCAACGCACGCTGGGGGCGGGAATCTTGGTGCTGCTGCCCATCGGCGTCACCGTCCTCATCCTCAAATCCTTCTTCGACCTTTTGGACCCCGTGTTGCAAGGCCCGGTGCTTAGTAGACTCCCGGGACCGGAAATTCCCGGTTTGGGCTTACTGATGTTGGCTGTTTTGGTCTACTTTGCCGGGCTCGTGACCACACAAGTCCTGGGGCGCAGCGTGGTTGAATTCGGTCATCGCGTCTTGGAAGTCATCCCGGTGGTGAAGACCATCTACGGGACCACCCGCAGCGCCGTGGAATTGCTTTCCAAGTCCAACGATCTGCCCTATAGCCGAGTGGTCTTGGTGAAGTTCCCCCACCCTGGGATGCAGTCAATAGGCCTGGTGACGTCTCGGATGCTGGACGCCGATGGCGAGGGGATGCTGGCGGTGTACATCCCCACCACACCCATACCGTCGTCGGGATTTTTAGTGTTGGTGAAAGCCGAAGACGTGACTCCCACCGATATGACGGTGGAGGACGCCATGAAGGTGGTGATGTCCGGCGGGTTGCTGGCCGAGAAGGAGTTTCAGCAATTGCCGGGGTTTAAACGCGACA
Organism: Chloroflexota bacterium; assembly: GCA_022562335.1. GTDB lineage: Bacteria > Chloroflexota > Dehalococcoidia > Lucifugimonadales > UBA3495 > Io17-Chloro-G2. Next base: position 8,531 of record JADFPM010000008.1, on the reverse strand, counting down.
GCACTAGCTCAAACCAGTGAAGCTCTGAGGTTTTCTCAAACCCCACTGAGTCATAAAGCCGAATGGCCGGGGTGTTGCTGGAGTCGACTTCCAACCCGATGTTCGTTGCGCCTGCCGATTGCAGGTAGTCCATTCCGGCCATCAATATGGATTTGCTCACACCGCGGCCCCTGAACTCGGGCACCACACCAATCATCCCGATGATGCCCCTCAAACCTTGGGGAACGGGAATCAAACAGGTCCAACAATAGCCGGCGGGGTTTTCACCTTGGACCGGTTGTTCATTGGGTGGTTGTTGACCGGGTATCAGGAACAATATGCCCTGGTGTCTGGTATTGGACATGTCTGCCCGGTACTTGATCTGCTCGACCGTGTTGGGGCAAAATCCCCAGCTTTCCGCAAATGCGGCATTTTGCACCTGGGTTAAAAGCCCTTCGTCTCCGGGTTGATATGGCCGAACCTGATAGCCGTTTGCCGTCGACCATAGCGGCAGATGACCGCCTTGCCACAACATGTTGGTGTAAGACCGGATAACGGTGAAACCGCGTTCTTCCAGCATGGCAGCCCGGTCGGAGCTCGCGGGGCCCGCAGGGATGCACAGGTGGGCCACTTTGGCGCCCCACTTGCGAGAGTGACCTACCGCCGTGTCCAACAATTCCCCTTCATGGACGCCGCCAGCCAGGCTGGGGGCCACTTCCATTTGTATCACCGACCGTCCGATGGGCGGCTCACGGTGAATCAGGCAGAATCCTCTGATCACGCCTTGGTCTTCCAGCACCCAGCAGTCAGTTTGAAGGTCAAGCCAGGGCTGTTCCAGCAGTTCTTGGAAAATCTTGCGGCCCAGATCCCGGCCCTGGCTGCCCCAGTCATTGAGGGATTCGACAAAATCCAACAAGGCAGGCAGATGGCCGTCGGTAAAAGTCACAACGGGCAAGGGAAGGCTCCCGAGTAAGCTGTGGACGGAGTGGAAAGTTGGCGGAAGGCTGCCGCGTATCATGGGGCCGGGCAACCCGGAACTGTTCCCCGAGTTAAGTTTCGCCTCAGGCGTTCACCACGCCTGGGGCCGATTGTAGCAGACTATCCTGCCGCCTACAAGACAGAGAAATAGCTTCGAATCTCGCCCCACCAGCTACATTGGCGCCCATCTGGGGCTGAGCTCCCGCCGAGGCTGAATCCCCAACTGGGATAGCCGTAACCCTAAGGTCCAGCGCCTGCATCGCCGGTGTTGCGCGCTTCTCAGGTCATCCGGGGCCTTCATCCGGCCGGCGCCAATTTCGAGATCACAGCGTGATCGCCCAATTAGCACCCGATGCTCGCCGTGCGTCGCCAGCCTTACTTGATAGATCTGGGCTAAAGGAACGGTTTTTCCGTCTTCTTTTTGTTTGCGTACCTTATCGACCCATAGATGGGAGACGAAGGCAGTGTTGAGCGCGGTTTGTCGGGTGCCGCTGTCGAGGGTGTCGGCTCGCCGGTATCTTCGTTATCCGCAGGCATTGTAACCTGGCTTGGTTGGCCGCTGGTTTGGCGCTCGCCGGCGTTTAACCGTTGAGTGGCTCCGGTCCTCGCACGTGGCGTTCTCCGGGCGAATCCGAGGCGGTCTACCACGACGCGGAACCGTTTTTGGACGGTACCCGGCCCGGCGGCCTCCACTTGGCTCTTTAATTCCTCCCGGTCCGTCTCCGCCGCGGCCGCCCGGCGTTCGAGGTCCACGACTTCCTGGGTCCGCGCAGCAAGTTGTTCCTCTAACTGGGTTGCCCGCCGCCGGCCCTCTTCCACCTGGCTGGTCAGGCTAAAATATTGGCTGGTCAGTTTTGCCCTGTCTCTCTCGGCCGGCACGACCCGTGCATCGAGGCCCTCGACTTCCTGGACCCGTGCCGAGAGTTGTTGCTCCAATTCCTGTACTCGATCACGGGTCTCGGTCAATTGACTCGTTACCCGCTCCCTGGTGCTTTCGGCGGCCGTGGCCCTGCGCTCGAGGCTCTGGATCTCCTGGGTTCGCGCTGAGACCTGCTGCCCCAACTCGGTGGCCCGCCGGCGCACATCTTCCAGTTGGCTGTTTTGATTGTCCCTGGTGCTTTCAGCGGCCAAAGTCCGTTCCTCTAGCGATTCGACCTGCTGGGTCCGCGCCGAGAGTTGCTCTTCCAACTCGGCGGTCCGCAGTTCTCCTTCATTCCATTGGCTATTCAGGTTGTCCCGTTCCCTTTCAGCCGCCGTCGCGCGTGCTTCGAGGGTCTGGAAATCCTTGGTGCGCGCCGAGTTCTGTTGCTCCAACTCCGTGGCCCGCCGTCGTGCTTCCTGTAATTGGCTGGTCACGGTGTAGTACTGGCCGGTTAGATCGTTCCTGGCTTTCTCTGCCGCCAGGGCGCGCTGCTCGATAGTATGCAAGTCTTTGCTGGGGTCGGTTAGTTGTTGTTCGAACTCAGCTGACCGCTGTTTTTCCGCCTCGAATCGCGCGCTAAGGGATTCGGCTTCTTCTTCGGATGCCGAGGCCCTGATCTCCAGGCTTTGGACTTCTTGGAGCCGCGCCGATAGTTGCTGCGCCAACTCGGCCGCGTGCTGGCGCACGTCGTTCAATTGGCTGGCGAGATTGTCTCTGTCTCTGTCGGCCGCGACCTCCTTCAACTCTTGGTCGCGGATCTCTTGCATGCGTATCGAAAGTTGATGCTCCAGCTCTCGTGCCCGTTGGTGGCCTTCTTCCAATTGGCCACCCAGGGTTTCGGTCCCTTCTTCGGCTGCGATGGCCCGCGCCTCGACCCCCCGCATCTCCTGGATCCGAGCCGAAAGTCCTTGCTCCAACTCCGTGGTCCGCAAGTGTTCCGCTTCCAATTGGGTGCTTAGGGTTTCCGATTGAATGCTTAGGGTTTCCGAACTTTCTTCAGCCGATGCCAACCGGGTCTCAAGGCCCTGGACTTCCAGATTGCGGCCGGACAGGAGTTGCTCCAATTCGGTTATGCGATGGGTTCCCCGCTCATATTGGCTGATCAAATTGGCATGGTCTTTCTCGGATCCTACGGCCTGCAACTCGTGGTCGTGGATCTCCTGGTTCCGGGATTCAAGTTGCTGCTCCAACTCGGTTGTACGTTCGCGCCGCTCCGAAGTTTCGCTGGTTAGATGCTCAAGGTCTCTTTCTGCCGCTATTGCCCGCAGTTCAAGCCCTTGAACCTGCTGACTGCGGTCCTCCAGCAGTTGCTCCAGTTCTGTAGCACGCTGGCGCCTTTCGTCCAATTGGGCATTTAAGGCTTCCTTGCCTTCCTGGATCGCTATCGTGTTAGCTTCCAAGCCCTGGATCTCCTGGGCCCGGCCGGAAAGCTGCTGCTCCAACTCCGAGGCCCGCAGGCGACCCTCATCTAATTGGGCGATGAGGACGTCCGTTTCTTCTTGGGCTGATGTGGCCCTCGTTTGTAGTCCTTGAATCTCTTGTTCCTGGTCGGAAAGCTGCCGTTCCAATTCTGTTGACCGTTGGCGGAACTGCTCCAATTGGGCGTTAAGGGTTTCCCCTTGGCCTTCGGCTGATACCGCCCTTGCTTCGAGGGTTTGGACTTGTTGGGCTTGTTCCGAAAGGTTTTGCTCCAGCCCTGCTGCCTGCTGGCGTCCTTCCTCCAGTTGGCTTTCCAGGTCTTCCTGGTCTTTTTCCGCCGTTACGGCCCGGCGCTCATGGTTAAGGATCTCTTGGATCCGAGCCGAGAGTTGTTGCTCCAACTCCGTTGATAGCTGGCGGCCTTCTTCCAATTGGGTTTCGAGGGATTCAGCGTCACTATCGGCCGCGACTAACCGGTCCGCTAGCCCCTGGATATCCTGGGCGCGGTCCGAGAGCCGCCGCTCAAACTCCGTTTCCCGCTGGCTCCCCTCTTCTAGTTGGACGCCCAGGGATTTGATTTGTTCTTCCGCAGCCCCAGCCTTGGCCTCAAGCTCTTCGACTTGCTGCTCATGCAATGCGAGTTGCTGTTCCACTTCGGAAACACGCTGGTGCCCTTCTTCATATCGGGTGCTAGAAGCTGCCGCGTCTTCCTCTGCCGCTACGACCAGCGCCTCCAGGCTCTGGACTTCCAAGGTTTGCTCCGAGAGTTGCGATTCGACCTCCGCGGTCCTTTGGCGTCCCTCCTCCATCTGATCGCTCAGATCATCCCGCTCTTTTTCCACGGCTGTGACCCGTTGCTCAAGGCCCCGATTTTCTTGGGTTCGTCCTGAGAGTTGCCGTTCCAACTCCGTGGCCTGCTGATTTGCTTCTTCCAGGCGCAAGTTGAGGCTGGCTGACGCTTCTTCGATGGATCCAACGCGTTCCCCGAGGTCCTGAATCTCTTGTGTTTTATCCGAGACGTGTTGCTCTAGCTCCGATGCCTGCTGGTTCTTCTCTTCCAGTTGGCCGGCAAAATCGTCCCGGTCTCTTTCCGCGGCTGCCGCCCGCGTTTCGAGCCCTCGAATTTCCTGGAGACGCGCGGCGATCTGCTGTTCCAACTCGGCCGCTTGGCGCCGGCCCTCATCCAATTGGGTGGCGAGATTTGTCGTCCCTACATCGGACGTGGCGGCCCTGGCCTCGAGATCTTGGATCTCTTGGGCTTGGCCGGAGAGCTGTTCCCCTAACTCCGCCGCTCGCTGTCGGCCTTCTTCAAGTTGAACGGTTAGGCTCTCCCGGTCTTTTTCGGCCGATACCGTTCTTAGTTCAAGACTCTGGTTGTTTTCGATTCTCGCCGCAAGCAGCTTCTCCAACTCGGTGACCCGCTGGAGCCGCTCCCCAGATTGGCCGGTGAGGTTTTCCCGGTCTCTCTCAGCCGATATGGCGCGTGCTTCGAGGCTCTGGACCTCTTGGGCCCGGTTCGAGAGCTGCTGCTCCAACCCGGTTCCGTGTTGGCGGCTCTCCCCCAATTGGGCAGTGAGGGTTTTCGCCCCTTCTTCCGAGGCCGCCACCCGTGCCTCAAGGACCTGAACATCCTGCGACCGGTCGGAGAGCTGCTGGTCCATGGCTGTGGCGCGATGGATCCCTTCTTCCAACTGGACCGTCAGGTTTTCCCGGTCTCTGTCGGCCGCGGCGCCCCGCAGTTCATGGTCCCGAATCTCCTGGTTACGGTCCGCCAGCCGCTGGTCAAGCTCGGTTACCCGTTGGCGGAGAATAGCCAGTTGGTTTTCCAGGTTTGTCCGCTCTCGTTCGTGGGCCGCGGCTGTTGCTTCAAGGTCAAGGGCGATGTCCGAGCCCGGTTGGCCTGATTCGGCATCATTCGCGTTGGGAGAGGCGGCCTGGCTGTTAGAGATATCCGGATCCTCGTGTCGTTCCGTCAAAATGTCACCCTAATAATGAGGAGAATCATCACCATGACGAATTACCGGCGGATAATGAAAAAATATGAGCGCCAGCGTTGATACCATCTTTCGCCATAGTTATCCATTCCATATTATACCCTGCCAGACCGACGCCCCTAGAGTGAGGGCAGAACATATTCAGCAATGCTTTTGACGTTGGCCTTGCGCCTATAGCCAGTGCCTGGCAAACCGGTTCCAAATGGCCTTTCGCGAGTCCCAACGGCTTGGCGGGGGTTGAGTCTGCTCCTGCAGCCGCGCGAGTATGAGGTTAACCGTATCCCATACCGGGCTCGGTCTCCCAAATCTCTAGCCAGGTTGCCCAAACTATGTAATTGAATCGGCAGCGGCGTTCATGTACTATATTGCACGGCTCACAATATTCACGAAACAGGTCTATGGGCTGCCGAACCACCTGATATTCCATGCCTGTCCATTGGTCTTCTGCCAACGGTGGATCACGGTGATCAAACAGCGCCGATGGCCTTCCTTGAGGCAGAGTTCAGGGAGGCAGATTCCAGGAAAAGTCTCGGCGGATGCCCCATCTCGCGTTGCCCGGACCTGTAAACCTCACCGGATCCAATCCACTTTGCGTCTCGGCGTGCCTGTCACAAAGGGACGGGACAGGACCGCGTTTGGTGGTGGATGTGCCCCAGGAATGACGCCCGGTCATCGGAATCCTTTGATATTCTTTAGTCTGGAGAGAACCGGCCCATGGTAGAAGGTAACGAGGAGATCCCCCAGCGGGTGCTGGTGGTTACGCCCCATCCCGACAACGCCGAATTTTGGTGCGGAGGCTCATTAGCCCATTGGATCAGCCGGGGCGCCGAAGTCCATTACGTCTTATGCACCGATGGCGGCAACGGGACGACGGACCCAAATGTGACGTCACAAGAATTATCGGCGGTGAGGGAACAGGAACAAAGGGTTGCCGCCCATGTTTTGGGAGCGGCCGACGTGGTGTCGCTCCACCACCCCGACGGGGAACTGGAGGATACCAGAGAGTTTCGCAAAGAGATCGTCCGGCAAATAAGGCTGGTGCGGCCCGACGTGGTGCTATGCCCGGAACCGTACCGCAGGAACCTGGCCTGGCACCGGGACCACCGCATAACCGGCCAGGTCACCCTGGACGCCGTGTTTCCCGCAGCCAGGGATCATTTGAATTTCGTTGAGCTGTGGCGGGACGAAGGCCTGGAGCCGCATAAAACGGGAACGGTCCTATTCTGGGGCACCGAATTGGCCGATACCTTCGTGGATATCTCCGATGCCATTGACACCAAGGTCGAGGCGGTGATGGCCCACAAGAGCCAGATCGGTGACCGCTCGGAAGCTGAAATAAGGGGATTCGTGGAAGAGAGGGCCCGGGACGCCGGGAAGTCCGCCACCGAGCCGTACCAGCTTGCCGAAGCCTTCCGCAAGGTCACGTTTCGCACCTAGGTTGCCGTTAAACGAGTAGTATCGATATCTGGCTGCTGCTCGCTTAAACCGGCGAGCCGCCCGGGTCCTCCAGCATGACTTCCCGCAGTAGGGGCAGGGCAGGAGCGCCGTAGGAAAGCAGTTGGTCGTGGAATCCCTTCAACGAGAAAGCGCCGGCCTTCTCCCGCCGGTAATCCTTCGCCAGCTTTTTGATCATCAATTTCCCCAGGGTGTAGTTGAGATAGCCGGGGTCGAAGGTACCTCGCAACGCCTCACGCCGGGCGGGAAGTTCCCCCATATAGGCATTATCCGTGAAAAATCGGGTGGCCTGGTCTAGGGTCATTCCCTGGGTGTGCATGCGTATGGAACAAAGGTAGCGGCAATTGCGCACCAGGGCCTCCAACAGTTGGGTCAAGACGAGGTTGGGCTGGCCCTGGGCGTAGTCCGTGTCAAGCACCATTTCCTCGGTATAGTGGGCCCAACCCTCGGTGAAGGCATATGATGTGGCCACCCGGTTGACCAGGGGCAGTTCCCGGCCGTATTTGTTGTGCAGGTGATGGACGAAATGGCCCGGATACACCTCGTGGATGGAAATGATCTTCAGGGTGTCGTAGTTGAAATTGGACAGCCACTCCTCCCGCTGGACGGCGGTCCAGTCAGGCTCCACCGGGGTTACATAATAATATGATTCGCTGGCGTTGGTTTCCAGGGCGCCGGCGCTGTCCATGGCCGCAAATGCGTACCTCATGTAGGCCGGTGTCTCCATGACCTGGCAACGGTCCTCCGAGGGGAACGACAGTATGTCCAGGTCGATCATGGCTTGGCGCAGCGCCTCCAACATCTCCCGGGTATCCGGTATCAACCCATCTGCAGTAGGGTGGTTGCGGCTGATGTCCGCCACGATATCGGCTACCGGGCGGCCGGGGCCGATCTCCGCGGCCACTTCGGCCAGCCGGGCCAGGTTGTCATCCAGGTTGGCTTGCCCCACCCGTTCCAGTTCTTCCAAGGGCAGGTTGACGGCCTCGCCTTCAGACATCATTGCCTGGTACAGCCCGGCGCCGATGGCAAACTCGGCCGATGCGCCCTCACGCCGGACCTTTAGCCGCTCCACAAACCCGTCGACTGCGCCGGCAGCCGAGCCCCTGAGCCGGTTGAATTCGGCCAGGATCGCCCGGTCTTCGAAACCGGACACCGCCTGTTCCAGGTCCCGCCGGTAAAACCGGGCCATCCCCGCATAGGCTTCGATGCTCATGTCCAGAACGGGCGCGCCCAGTTGGCTGCCGGACAAGGCGGCATCCAGGGTTTCGAGGAACTCGGGGATTTGAGCCAATACCTGGGAGGCCGAACGCAGGCGGTCCGCCAAGGGAGCGTAATCACGCCTGACGTAGGAGCCGACGTTCAGGTAGCCCACCTGGCGCATGGGATTGTTCTCCCAGGGGCGCATCTCGGTGAGTGTGAACAGTTCCCGCTTTAGAAACTGCTCCAACAGCCTATGGCTGAGCCGGTCTTCCTTGGAAAAACCGCTGGGATCTATGGCCGAAACCTGGTTCAACCCCCGGCGGACGGATTCGACGCGGCGCGACAGACTTGCTGGCGTCAGGTCCGGCAGGCGCCCATCGTACTCATGCCGGCCGATGCGGGAACCTGCCGTGGGGTAGAAATCCCAGTACTCCTGGATCAAACGCTCAGATAGGCCTTCCAACCGTTCTTGCCCGTTGCCGAATTCCGCCATAAGGCTCCTGCCGAAACCAATGCAGATCTAACCGCGAAAGACGGTTAAAGAAGGACCTCAGCGATTTGAATGGTGGGTTGGATATCGGTGT
>JADFPM010000181.1 GCA_022562335.1 Chloroflexota bacterium | reverse complement strand
ATTCATACATTTTGCATCCGCATCCAGTGTCCAGTGAAAGGGGAGTGCATTGCCTAGAGTCGAGGCGCCATGGAGCGGTCTCGATCTTATGGTGATGCCCACAGGTGGCTTAACGGGAACATCCGTTAGATAATACCACCGCATTCAAATCCTCGGCGCTTTCAAGCACCCGCCGCCGGAAGAAATGACCGAATCTCCAGGCCCAAGGCGTTTCCGGGGCCGCAATGACGAGTCGACGTGAGTTCCCAATTCTCATTTGAGCTACAACACAACCAGGGCCGGGCCCGGGCGGGTGCGTTCACCACGGCCCACGGCACGGTGACCACGCCGGTATTCATGCCGGTGGCGACCCAGGCCAGCGTGAAGGCGTTGACCCCCGACGAAGTGGTTGCCCTGGGCGCGCAGATAGTCTTGTCCAACGCCTACCATCTCTACCTGCAGCCGGGTGTGGAGCAGGTCCGCGATTTGGGAGGGCTGCACCGCTTCATGGGCTGGTCCAGGCCCGTATTGACCGACAGCGGCGGGTTCCAGGCCTTCAGCATGGGGGCCCTGCGAAAGATCGACGACAGCGGGATCCGCTTCCGTTCCCACCTGGATGGCAGCGAGCACATGTTCAGTCCCCAATTGGCCACCGGGAATCAACAAACCCTGGGCGCCGACATCATCATGTGCTTGGACCAGTGCATCGCCCACGGCGTGAGCAAGCAGGAAGTCAGAATCGCCATGGAGCGGACCCACGCCTGGGCCGAGGAATGCCACCGGTCGTTTGATGAATCGGAATCAAGCCGGGAACCATCTGTATTTGGGCAAGCGCTTTTTGGGATAGTACAGGGGGGCGCTTTCCCCGACCTGCGGGAAGCGTCGGCCAAGTACATCACCGGCATCCCATTCCAAGGCTACGCCATCGGCGGCCTGGCGGTGGGCGAATCCAAGGAGCAGATGTACGAGATCACCGAACAGGTGGCCGGCCTTTTGCCCCAGGACAAACCCCGCTACCTGATGGGGGTGGGTTCTCCCGAAGACTTGGTGGAGGGCGTCGCCCGGGGCGTGGACATGTTCGACTGCGTATTGCCCACCAGGGTGGCCCGCAACGGTGCGTTATTCACTCCCCAGGGCAGGGTGGACATCACCAAGCGCCGGTTCGCCCAGGCCGACCGCCCCATCGACGAGGATTGCGACTGCTACACCTGCCGCAACTTCACCGCCGCCTACCTGTGGCACCTTTTCCGGGCCAAAGAACTGCTTGCTCTGAGACTGGCCAGCATCCACAATCTCAGGTTCGTCATCAGGCTGATGGATACGATGCGGGAGGCGATAATCGGAGGTACGTTCGAGGGTTTTCGAAGGGAATTCAACGCCACCTACCGTCCTACCGACGCGGCGGCGCGACAGGAGCATAAAGACCGATGGCTGGAGGACAGGGGGGGTTAGCTAACCCGGCGTGCATGTCGTTTACATGAGTAGGAGCTCGTCGACTCCAGAGAAAATGTCATGCTGAGCCGGCCGCAGCGGCAAAGCATCTGGGGTGGGGCACCCCCTCCCCAGACCATTAACGGAGTTTATCCTGGGCGGAGCCGAAGGGCTCGGGGTGGCACTGTATGATTTTTAAATCGCTTGACCAGCGGCTAACCGCCGGCGACCGCGGGGACTATGCTCACCTCGTCGCCGGTCTTGGTCGCGGTTGCCAACCCTTGAAGGAACCGGACATCTTCCCCGTTGACGTAGATGTTGACGAAATAGCGCAACTCCCCGTTCTCATCCACCAGGCGTTCTTTAAACCCGGGATATGCCGATTCTAACGTGTCGACCATCTCACCCAGAGTGGACGATTCCACTTCCACCTTATCTTTTCCACCGGTCATACGCCTGAGGGGCGTGGGTATGCGCACCAAGACACTCATTGGGGGATCTCCTCCTAAAGGTTGCCGAACCGAATGTGATCGGGGGATGGCTCATGGGCTCCGTTTGGATTCAAGCTGAGCCTACCCCTCGATGACGTCTCCACTTACCGGGTCTATCCTGACACCGGTGCCGCCGACCCATTTCAGACCGCGCTGTATCTCGTCGTCTTCGCCTTCCAACTCCAGGACCACCCAGCCCATGTCTTCCTGGACGTCGGCGCGCCGGATGTTGGTGACGATCTTAAAGTCGCGGCCCAGATTGTAGATGATCGGCTCTTTTACCAGATCACCTATAAAGGTGAATTTGACTCTTTGCTTACCCATCACCCATCCCCTACCTGCGTTGTCTCTCACTCAGCGCTTCTTCAAAAGAGGTCATGGTGGGTTTCACCATCAGTGGGTCAACCACGCTTTCGACCGCTTCTTGGGTTTTAAGCCCATTACCGGTGATGTACACCACCGTGAGTTCATCAGGTTTGATGGCGCCGCTGTCCGCCAGATTCTTCAGGCCTGCCATCACCACTCCGCCGGCCGTCTCGGTGAAGATACCTTCGGTTTCCGCCAAAAGCTTGATGCCGTCGACAATATCCTCTTCGGGGACGGCGTAGGCGCTGCCGTTGGAATTTTTGATGACCCGCAGCGCGTAGATGCCATCGGCCGGGTTGCCGATGGCCAGGGATTTGGCAATGGAGTTGGGACGCACCGGTTGGATGTGAGTCTGCCCTGTGTTCCAGGCGGTGGCGATGGGAGCGCAGCCCGCCGCCTGGGTCATGTGCATCCGCGTGGTCACCGCGGGATGATGCGCCGTGTTTTGGTCGGCGCCAAAGGACATGGGCTCCACGCCGTCCAGCAATCCCAGGCAAGCGAACTCGTTGAAACCCTTCCAAATTTTGGTGAACATGGCGCCCGAGGCCGACGGTATCACCACATGGTCCGGCAGGCGCCACCCAAGCTGCTCCGCGACCTCATATCCCAGGGTCTTGCTGCCCTCGGCGTAGTAGGGGCGCATGTTGATGTTCACAAAGGCCCAAGGGTAATTATCGGCGATTTCGCTGCACAGCCGGTTGACTTCGTCATAGGTGCCCTTCACCGAGACCAGCGTCGGATTGTAGATGGCCGCGCCAATGATCTTCCCCCGTTCCAAGTCGGAAGGGATGAACACCACCGCGTCGATCTGCGCCCGGGCCGCGTGGGCCGCCACGCTACAGGCCAGGTTGCCGGTAGAGGCGCAGGCCAATGTGTCGAAGCCAAACTCCACAGCCTTGGTGGCGGCTACCGAAACAACACGGTCTTTGAAAGAGAACGACGGGTTTACACTGTCGTTTTTGATGTACAGGTTATTGAGGCCAAGGCGTTTGGCCAGTCCCCGCGCCTTGATCAAGGGCGTGTACCCGGCCATGATGTCCACGGGATCGTCGGCGTCGGAAGGCAGCAGGTCCTGGTATCGCCAGATGCTTATGGGGCCATTGGAAATCCGTTCGCGGCTGATGACCTCAGAAATAGTGGCGTAGTCGTACACCACCTCCAAAGGGCCAAAACAGAAGTCGCAAACGTTCAGGGGTTCTGTTGGATATTCCCTCCCACACTCCCGGCATATCAATCCATTAACAAAGGCCACTTGTGCGGGTCCCTCCGAAAAATGATGACCATGAAATCCGGACCCAAAATCCGGTTCAGGCGAGGCCAAATCCCCGGCTCTTTCAGGGCTGTTAGGGTGGGAGCGATGTTATCAAAGGGCCTATATGTTGTCAACCTAGCTAGCCTCGGGCTAGCTACGAAGGGACTGTCTTTGGCACTGACTTTTCCAGCGGGCCTGAACCGTCTAAAATCGCCTTGCACCGGGGTTTGATTCCAGACGGTTGAATCGCCGGATGATATAATCCGGCGGCGTTCCAATGAGCCCGCGCCGGGCCGATAGCCAGCCGTATTTTTCCGCAGCCCCCCGGCCGGCCCTCAGGGGCATCCCATGCGCCCCATGATTCAGGAGCAGGATTGGACCTAGCCAAGAGACTGACCGCCATCATCCAGGAATATTCCATTCCTTTGATCGTGGGCGTGGTTGCGGGCCTGGCGGCCGCCAATATAGATATCCACTTTTACGAAAGGCTGGTCGATTACCCGGTCTTTGGTCCTGACGTTGCCCTATTCGGACGTCACATAACCGTCCATTTCCTTATCAACGAAGTTTTCATGGTGTTCTTTTTCGGGGTGGCCACCAAGGAGATCACCGAGGCCCTGTTGCCCGGAGGCGTCCTCAGCCCTCTGCGACGGGCCATAAACCCGTTGATGGGCACCCTGGGCGGCGTTTTGGGCCCCGCCGCGGTGTACCTCCTTCTGACGTTGGCGTTCTTCGGCGGCAGCAGCGACTTCGGCGCCGTCGCCAGGGGTTGGGCCATCCCCACGGCCACCGATATCGCCCTGGCCTGGCTGGTGGCCCGCCTGGTGTTCGGCCCGCTTCACCCGGCGGTTAGCTTTTTGCTGTTGCTGGCCGTGGCCGACGACGCCATTGGACTGGGCATAATCGCCGTGTTTTACCCCAATCCGGAGCTGCCGGTGCAACCGGCGTGGCTACTGCTAACCGTGGCGGGAATGGCGGCGTCTTTTCAACTGCGCCGGCTCCGCGTGAACAACTGGCTGCCCTACATCGTCATCGGCGGCGTCATGAGCTGGATCGGGCTTGCCAAGGCGGCCATCGAGCCTGCCCTGGCCTTGGTGGTCATTGTCCCATTTCTTCCGGGAGCGCAAAACTATGTTGGCCCCAATGCCACGCCCGTTCCCGGCGCTGGGCCGGCGGAAACCGGGACCGAAGCGCACGCGCCATTGTCCACCGTCTCCCACGCGCACGGGGCAAGCCCGCTGGAGCGTTTTGAACATCAACTGAAGCTGTTTGTGGATATCGGATTGTTCTTCTTTGCCTTCGCAAATGCCGGGGTCGCTTTCGGGACCATCAACCAGGTGACCATCATCGTTTTACTGTCCTTATTGTTTGGGAAGACGGTGGGGGTCACCCTGTTCTCCCTGGCCGCCCAACGGATGGGGTTTCCATTGCCGTTGGGAATGGCGGCCAAACACCTGATCGTGGCCGCGTTGATCTCGGGGATAGGATTGACGGTGGCCCTATTCGTGGCGGGCAAGGCCTTCGCCGGTCCGCCCTTCCAAGACCCGGCCAAGATGGGGGCCGTCTTGAGCATATTCATCGGCCTGTTGGCGTTGGCCGCCGGGGCGGTCGCCAAGGTCAAAGACGGTGCAGGGAGCGAATGAGCTGTCAGCGGTCAGCTATCAGCGGTCGGCTATCGCACGCAAACCAACAATTTGCTAAGATCGCCGGAATGATTTACACGAAAAGAAGCTGAGTGCTGACGGCTGACAGCTATTGGCTACCGGAGGAAAGGACCATGATCGGCGTACTCACCCACCACTGGGCCAAGCCTGACAAGATAGAAGAGGCCAAAAAGCTGCTGGACGGCAACGGCCTGGCCCAGAGCAAAGCCCCGGGGTTCGGCTCCAGGGAGACCCTGTACTCACTGACCGACCCCACCAAGATCACCACCCTGGTCACCTGGGACAGCAACGATATCTACGATGCCTGGCGGGCCAGCCCGGAGCGGACGGTGGCCATGGCCGGCGCCGAAGAGCTGTGGGGCGCTCCCCCCGAGTCAGAGCGGTTTGAGATGGCGGGGTAGAGGTTTCAGCAGAACGGTCCGATGAAGCCTGGAGAACCGCTTCTATCCCTTCTCCCTTTGTTCACCGCCGGGAATAAAACGCGCTAGCAATATCTGCTGTCCAGAGAGCAAGCCTTGTCACGGTCTGCCCGCTGTTGGGCCGTCTTCCCGAGTGTG
>JADFPM010000180.1 GCA_022562335.1 Chloroflexota bacterium | reverse complement strand
CTCGCCACCGAAAAAACTCCCCTTCGATCCACCACGGTGCTGCAAGATCAAACCACCACCCAGCGTTTGATCGGCGAAGCCGAGGCCACCTGGCGCTCGGCCGACGCCTATCTTCGAGAAAGCGCCGCCGCGGTTTGGCAAAGCGCTTGCCAGAACCGGTCGCTGGAAACAGGGGAACGCATCCAGCTTCGGCTGGCCGCCACCCACGCCATCACCATGGCGGCCAAAACGGTGGATATCGCCTACAACCTGTGCGGGTCCGACGCGATCTTTTCCGGCAATCCGATCCACCGTAAGTTCCAGGATATCCACGTCGTGACCCAGCACGCCCAGGGCCGCCCGGTTCACTACGAGACCGCCGGGCAGTTTTTGTTGGGCATGGAACCCCAGGGGAACTTCTGAGACGCGGCCTCTGTAGCAGTGCCCTTGGCCTAAGCAGTGTCACCCTGAGCGCAGCCGAAGGGTCTGGGGTGCAGGGGGGCGTCCCCTCCCCAGATGTTTCGCCGCTGCCGCTGGCTCAACATGACAAGCTTTTTCGAAAAGACAGGCCCTGCCCATCACAACTTAAGCACCCGGCAATGCGGGCAATGGAGCCTAAGATATAGTGATACCCTAATCAGGATTTTGATTCAACAGCAGCGATCGTCCAGGCGCAAAGGAGATCAATGGGACTTCAATTCGGGGTTTTCGATCACATAGAACCCATTCCCGGGCAGGACCTGGGGACCATTTACAAAGACCGGCTGACTCAGCTGGAGATGTTTGACTCCCACGGGTTCTATGGCTATCACCTGGCGGAACACCACTCTCCCGCGGTCCACAGCCTGGCGCCGTCTCAAAACGTCTTTCTATCGGCGGCGTCTCAGAGGACCAGCCGGATCAAGTTGGCCCCGTGCATCTACGTGTTGCCGCTGCACCATCCCCTGCGCCTGGTCGAGGAGATCTGCATGCTGGACCACCTGAGCGACGGCAGGTTGGAGATCGGCGTCGGCCGGGGCGGCGTCCTGGAAGCATACTTTTGGGGTTCCCACTGGGGCGTGGAGGAAAACTACGCCAAGTATCAGGAGACCCTCGCCGTCATGAAGGAGGGCCTCAGCCACGATTCCCTGACCTTCAAAGGGGAGTTTTACAACTTCGACGATCTGCCCATGAGGTTGCGGCCAAAGCAGCAGCCGTATCCTCCCATGTGGTATATGCGGAACGTGGAGATCGCGGCCAACGAGGGCATGAACTGCATCATCGTGGGAAATCTGGATGGGCTGGAAGCCAACGTGAAACGGTACCGCGAGATATGGGCCGAACGTCATGGGGCCGGGTCACTGACGGTTCAAGGCACCGAGCCCAAGATCGGGCTGGTGAACCATCTGGTGTTGGCGGATACGGAAGAAAAGGCCGTGGAGGCGGCCAAGCCGGCTTGGGAAGAATACCTTTGGAACCTGTCGGCTCCGCGCCGCATCGAAGCCGAGCGGCGAGGCCTCGACCAGTTCCTGGCCGGCGGGATGAACGCCAGGCCCGAAGGGCTTCCCGACCGGGAGGCCGCCGAACGGTTCCAGGCGTCACGCCCCACGGACGCAGAGAGCCAACAGAGGCGTCAAGAGCCGGGCAACGTGGCCCAAGCGTCCCAGGCCTCAAGCTTCAGGGTGGTCGCCGGGACTCCCGACACCATTCGCCGTTATCTCGACGAGTATCTGACCACCGGCGCCAACTATTTCGTGTGCGCCTTCCACTTTGGCAACATGCCAAGCTCCATCGCGGAACACTCCATCGAACTGTTCGTCAATGAAGTGATGCCCCATTACGTGTAGGGGTTTCAGGCCGGGTGGGCAGTCCGAGGCATTACCCTCCAGACAACCTGTCCATCATGCTGTCGTCCAGCTCTATCCCCAGGCCCGGCCCGGTGGGCACTTCCAAATAGCCGTTTTTGACTACCAGCGGCTCCTTGAGGATGGGCGATTCGTCCCGGATGGAGATCGGCTCGATATTGTATTCCTGGGCGTAGGGGATATTGGCGAAGGCGGCGCAGGCGTGAAGATGGGCCACCGCGCTGACGGTGGGTTGGATGTTGTGCACCGTGATGGGTATGTTGAACGCGGAGGCCAGGGCGGCGATCCTCCGGAACTCGGTGAACCCGCCGGTCTTGACGATATCGGGCTGGATTATGTCAACCTTGCCCCGCACGATCAGGTCCCGGTACTGCCAATGGTTGAATATGTTCTCTCCCGAAGCCACCGGCATCTCCAGCCCGTCGGCCACCGCCGCTAAACCATCCAGGTCGTAATGCGGCCTGGGCTCCTCGAAATGGAACACCCCCAGGTCTTGCAGCTTCTTGCCGATCTCCAGGGCGTGGTGGGTGGAGAACGCGCCGTTGACGTCCACCAGAATCTCGATGCCGTCTCCCACGGCGGAACGGACCTCGCGCACCGTCTCCACGGTCTCGTCGGCGGGGTCGTCGGTGGCTCCGGGCACCGCGCTGTGCAGCTTGTATCCCGAATACCCCTCCTCCACGAAAGAGACGGCGCGCCGGGCCTCTTCCACCGGGGTCAGGTCCCGGCGCATCGAACTAGCGTACATCCTGATCTTGTCCCGGAATTTACCGCCCAACATCTGGTAGATGGGCAGCCCCAACGCCTTGCCCTTCAGGTCCCAAAGGGCGATGTCCAAACCGGCGATGGCGCAGTAAACCACGCCGCCCATGTCTATGGCGGACCCGGCCCGGTACATGTCTTGCCAACGCACCTCGGTATCCAGAGGGTCGGCGCCCAGCAACACGGGTTTCAGCGTGAAGTCGATCAGGGTCTTGACCGTCTGGGGTTGGCGGCGAAAACATTCGCCGATGCCCACCAGCCCCTCGTCGGTATAGACCCGAACGAAGGGGAACTGGCCGTCCAAGATAAGGCATTCCACATCGACGATCTTCATTTCGCGTTCCTTCTGCAGATCAAGGGGTCTCCGCTAACGATCTTGCCCTCACCCCGCCCTCGATTCATCGTGGGCATCCCTCTCCCGACGGGATAGGGACCGAGGGTGCGGGCGTCGGGCAGCATCACCTTGGGTGATGAAATGGCTCTTGACCGGGTTACTGGTTTGCCAGCGGCACCGTCGCGGTGACGCAGGGCACATCGCCGTAGGTGGCCGTGGTGTGGCCGGAGCCGGTGGTGTCTTCCACCAGCCGGGCGTCGCCGGGTCCAAAGACGTGGAGCGACCCGTCCTTCAGGCCGATCTCCAATTGGCCGGAAAGGATGATCACGAACTGGCGGCGGGGGGCGCAATGATAATCGGAGAAATTCTTAACCGCCTGTTCGCGGAAGGTTATGTTGGTGGTGGCCTGCGCCTGGGTCCAGTCCGGCGTCTTGGAAAGGTCAATGTCCTCGAATTGGGAAACACCCTGGCTGTTGGTGAATAGGCGGTATGTGCCCATGATGAATCCATCTCCTCGTGATTTACCAGGCCGTTCGATTTGGCTGATTTTCGATATTATAACGCCTTTATGACCGGAAGGCGGCCATCAAAGATCCGCGCCCCCCGCGGCATTTGCGCCGGCTGATGAGAGCGATCGACCCGGAGGAGGCTGGTGTTCTAAGAAACGGAACCGGAAAGTATGTCGATCAGGGAAGCCATGGCTTTTTCGAAGACCCCATCGGCTTCCCAGCCTCGAAAGTCCACCACGGTACCCTGTTTGAGCTGAACGCATAGCTCGTCTTGGCTATGGTCGAAGAGGGTGTCCGCCGCCAGGGAGATGATATTCCGTCCTGGGCCTTTACCACCGGCCAATTCAGAAATGTACCGCCGAGTCTGCGGGCTTTCCAAGGACGAAGCGGTGCATAGGAGGACAAGCCTGTCAAAATAAACCGTATGGGCCAGGATGGTTTCCCCCGACTGGAGCCCCGGTTCGTCGTCCGCCGCAATGCTCCAACAGGGGATCTGCGCCGCCCGCAGGCTGTCCCGGAGACGCCCGGCCAATGTTTCATCACCCAACGAGCCTATGGTCAAGACCGATGGAAAATCCCGTTTCACACCGGTAAGCGGATCTTGAGCTTCGATCAGGGGCGCCGCCACTCCGGCATCCTCCAAGAACTTCCCCGGTATTCGCCCGCCGGACCTGGCGAGGGTGTCCAGTCCGATGGTGCTGGGCCCCAGGTGGCGCGCGAACTCCAGGCCCATGACCCTGCTCAGATCACAATTGACGAACGTGGTTATCCCCAGCACGGTCTCGAAAAAGACGGCGCTTTCGAGATCGGCTTTGATGATGGAAGCGCCCCTCAGGTCGGCCCCTGTCAGGTCGGCCTGCCTGAGGATGGTTGAAGTCAGGGTCGCGCCCCTGAGGTTGGCGCCATTTAGATTCGCTCCGGTCAGGTCGGCCGAGGAAAGGTTGGCCCCGGACAGATTCGCGCCTTCCAGATCGGCGTAGGTCATGTCGCAGGAGGTCAGGTCGGCGCCCATCAGGTCCGCGGACCGCAGGGTGCACCGGGAAAGATTGCTCCGGATCAGAAAGCACCCGGACATATTGGCCCGGGTGCAAATAGCATGGCTGAGATTGGACCGTGACAGATGGGCAGCATGGAGGTTGGCCCCTTGGAGCTCCGCCATGCGGAGGTTGCTGCTGGTAAAGTCTACGTCGTTAAGTTCGTCGTAGGCCAGGTCAGCCCCGGCCAATTTGGCGCGGCTTAAAAAAGCTCCCGAGAGATCGAGTTTTGGGCGCCCATAAACGATCTCCGGTTCAAATACCTCACTGGTGGACCGGTCTTCAAGCCGGTAGTTCAACGTGTGGGTGATGGCGGTGTTTGGGATCACGTGATTTAACTCTCGCCAACGCGCTATCGCATTTGCTCCCGACTTGGCCAGCATCACGTGTTCAGAATTAGCCAAAGGGCCGTCCTAAGCCCTACGCCCTGACCCGATCGGCAGGCGGACCAGGCCGGTTTTATCCATTGGTTACGGCCACCTCTCTTCCCTGGTTCGATGCCTCGCGGATATCATCGATGAAATGGTGGAGTTCAACGGCGGCGGCGAAGTCGGGCTGGCACGGGTCCCCAGCGCGGATACTCTCGCCAAAATTGTAGTACATCTGCCCCACGTTGAAAGCCGCTCCCCGGGGCATCCCTTCCAGCACATTGGTGAACTTGGCGGGAATCTCCAAGCCTGCCAGGCCGTTCCCTCCCTGAGCGCCGTGGAGGACCACGCCGTCGTGGTTGGGCGATTCGTCGGAAGAGGCCACCAGGGTCCCTTTCCGGCCGTATATCTCCATGCGGTATCCGCTGCCGGCCCACGGGTTGCTGGCGATGTGGACCGAGGCCACCCCGCCATTGGCCAACCTGCCGCTGACCAGGATATTGTCCGGCGACGTCACATCCAGCATCTGTTTATTATCCACATCCAGCCACTCCTTGGCCTGGGTGCTGACCACCGTCGAGACGTGGCTGAAGTTGCCGACCACGAACCGCAGCGCGTCGATGGTGTGGCCGCAGGAGATGGTGAGGGTATTCGCGCCCAATTCCACGTCCCGCTGCCAGGTCCGGTCGGCGGTGCGCTCGATCCCACCCTCGGAGATCCGGCTCACGTGGCAAGACATCACTTCTCCCACATAGCCCGACTCCACCAATTCTTTGGCATACAGGATGGCGGGAGCGGCCCGCGACTGGAGGCCCACCATATTCCGAACTCCCTTGGCCTGGGCCAGATCGGTCAATTCCTGGGCCTCGGCGGTGGTCCGGCCCAATGGCCACTCCACATATACGTGCTTTCCCGCGTTTATAGCTGCCACCGTGGG
>JADFPM010000179.1 GCA_022562335.1 Chloroflexota bacterium | reverse complement strand
CGACCTGACCCTTCAGCTTCAGCGTGTTGACCGTCACCGTTGTGTCCGCCTCGAGTTCGTATTCTCCCGCACCCGTCCGCACCTGAATGAAGAAGCGGTCCAAGGCGTCCGGGACATCCGGAGCATTGGGGGTAATCTTGGCCACGCCGTCGACCAGGATGATACCGAACGTCAGCTCCAGCTTGACGGGCCCCGGGTCGATCTCGACCGATGCGTTGCTCGCCGCGCTCGCGCTGAGACCGGTCAGGCCGGTCTTTTCCTTGAGGAGATCGGAGAAATCCAGATTCGTTGCTTCCGTCGCCGGATCGTCCCCGAATACCTCCGGATCGAACGTCTTGACCAAATGGTAGGTAAGCGTTTTGCTGCCCTTATCGTAGGTCTGGTTGATGACGTTCGGGTCGAAACCACCCAGTGATACCAGCTTATCAAGGAGTTCATCGGCACTGAGGAACGCGCGCGAGGCCGTACGCAGTGCTTCCGATAGGTCGTTGCGAAAATCGATTTCGATGTCCGGACGCTGCGTTGCGTTGGGATCGGCATCCGTGAAATCCATCTCGAATTCCACGGTGACCGTCGGATTCGTTCCGATAGTGTCGAGATCCTCTTGGCCTGAAAGTTCGGAAACAAACTCCACGTTATTACTACCGCCCACTTTCCACTTCACTTCGACCGGGAGGGCCAGCGACGTCGCTTGGCAGAAGAAGTGCACGCCGTTCTTCAGATTGCTGATGTTTCCGCGCGGCGGGTTGTCGTCGATGGTTCCGCACGAGATCGCCAAGTCGGATTGCGATCGCACGAAATTAACGATCGGCTCCACGAACTCGAACGTCTCGCGCAGCGACACCTGCATGAAGGGTAGGTCTACATCCGTGAGAAGCTGAATGCCCCCGATCGCTGCAGCCAATGACGACAGGCCACTGAGCAGCGTGCTCGGACTGATGTTGGTGAAGTTGACGAGGTCGGAACCCAAATTGACCGTCACGTCGTCCGGCAGATCGATCCCCGCCTCTCTCAACCAAAACAGGTTCGCTTTGCTGGGGTAGGTGAGGTAGGACTGTCCCGGTTGGAACAGGCTCTGCGGCCAGCGCCGGGCTTCCTCACCGTCGTCACTTACCGTCGTGGGAGTTATGAAAACGGTCTGGAAATCTTTGAGGTCCCGGCCCACTCGCTGGGCCCCGGTTTCCAATCTTTTCCTCGCTGCGGCAATAGACTGGGGATGGAGCCCCACCAACATCAAGGCCCCGTCGGCCACCTCGCCCGCCAATTCCACCATTCGGGGACCGGCCGCCGTCATGAAGATCGGGGTTGGCGGCTCGCTCACGTTCCTCAGCCGGGTTTCCGTGCCGTTGAAGATCACCGTGTCGCCGCGCAAAAGGCCCCGGATGGCCAGGATGGCTTCCCGCATCCTTTTCAGCGACGCCCTGGGACGGCCGATATTTCCCACCGCCAGGTAGCCGGGGCCAACGGTCAGGCGAATCCTGCCCGGAGCTATCTCTTCCAGCGTGTGGGCCAGCGACGCCAGCACCGAGGGATGGCGGGTCACCGGATTGGTGGTGGCGGGATACAGGGTCATGGTGGAGGTGCGCTGGGCGGCCAAGGCCAGGGTCAAAAACACGTCCCGGCCGCTGTGCTGGTGGTCGTGGACGCCCACGCCGGAAAAACCCGCGGCCTCGCAAGAGGCGATGAAATCCGCCGTTTCCTGCACCGGCAGGCCCACCGGGACCCTGATATCGACCTTGATCGTCATGGCCGGAAGCCTCACTCAGACAAGTCATCGCCAAAAAATGAATCGATTGCCCTCCGGCGCCGCCGGTAAGGACAATATCCCCACTTTCGCAAAGGGAGTTGGGGGATTTCTCCGGTCACTGGGCCCACAGGCCGCTGAACTGGGTGGCCACCACCTGCTCGTAGGGGACCTGCGCCGACAGGATGCCGGTGTCCAGGGCGAATCGGTTCAAGCCCTCCACCACCTCTTCCGAGATGCTGGGGTCGTAAAATGGCAGGTCCCTTTCCACCAGGGAGGCTAGGAACCCGGCCTCTTCAGGCGGGAACAGGCGCTCCCCCACCGCGGTGGCGATGGATGGATCGGCCCTCAGGGCGTTTTGGACTTTTACGATGGCCCGCACCGCCGCCGCAACGTCATCGGGGGTTTTCTCGATCTTGTTGTCCGAGGTCACCAGTGCAGCGAAGGTATAATTTTGCGCCGATGCCGGGCCCATGCCGCGCCGGACATCCAGGATCACCACGCCCGCCCCGCTGCGCACGGCCACCTCGCTTCCCATGGCGTTGGCCCAAAATCCGTCGATGACGCCCTCTTCCAGGGCTTTGGCCGCATGGACCCCGAAGGACACGCCGTGACCGGCGGCCCCCGGCACCGGACCCAGCTGGACCTGGTCCCTTTCAAAGTCGATGCCCGCTTCGATCAAGAGCCTGCGCAGGGCGGCCTCCGGTCCGGGGGCGGCGCCGATACGCAATCCCTTGACCGCGTTGACGTCGCCAGGTGTCGCGCCAAGGTCAGACCTTAGTATCAGCAGCCAGAAGGTCTGTTGGGCCAGGGCCGCAGCCAGCTTGACGCCCTTCCATTCCGGAAAAGCCGACAACGCCGCGTGGGCGGGACCGGCCACGAAATCTACCTGGTCATCACGCAATGCTTCCATGGCCTTGGGGATGGGCGAGAGCATCTGCAGCTCCGCATCGAGTCCTTCCGCTTTGAAGAAACCCAACTCCACGGCGGCCACGGCGGGAAAATATGAATTTGAGATCAGATCCGGGACGGCAATACGCATATTGAATATCCGATGGCGGTTTTTGTTTGGCCGTATGGGATTCTATCAGACTCTTGGCCGGCAGAACGGTGGCCGACAGAAAGGTGGCATGCTGGATAGACCAAGCATGCCAAAGAGGTTCGGTGCAGATAGATGAAGTGTGACCGAAGAGCGTCGTTAAAGCTGTCCAAGCGCCTGGACTGGACATGGCCCCGGCTCGATATAAACCGAAATCTAGCTAGACCCGCCTGCGCCGCCTGGACTGCCCGGCCGATGAGCCGGGCTTTGACCCACTGCTTGTGGTGCGTTTACCAGGGTTTGATGGGCCCTTCCCGTTATGCCAGACTTGGCCCGTCCTCGGCCAGATACGGTCGGCGCTTCGGCTTGGCCTGGCCCCGTTGCTGGGCTCCGTAGCAGCGCGTTGGCTGGTCCGGCTTTCCGATAACTCATTCTCCGGATTGAAATTGCCGTAGTTGAAGCCGGGCAGGCGCCGCCGTTCGATACGCGCGCCCAATTCCTTTTCCACCATCCGGATCATGGGGCCGTCGGCTATCCCGGCCAAGGTGAATGCTTCGCCGGTTTGTTCGGCCCTGCCGGTGCGGCCGATGCGGTGCAGGTAAGCGTCCGCCGTATTGGGGAAATCAAAGTTGATCACATGGGAAACATCGGGGACGTCGATGCCATGGGCGGCGATGTCGGTGGCTACCAGGATGTCGAATTCGCCGTCCCGGAAGCCGTTCATCGCGCGTTGGCGGGCGTTTTGAGCCATGTTCCCCTGCAGCGCGGCCACCTTGTAAGACATTTTGCCCAGGTCCAAAGCCAGGTTCTTGGCCCGGTGTTTGGTACGGGTGAAGACCATGACCCGGGTGGTGGGCGTCTGCTTCAATATGGCCATCAGCAGGCTCTTTTTGAGTATGTCCGGGACCGGGTAAAGGGCGTGGGAAACGGTCTTGGCCGGTGCGATGGTGCCGATCTGGACCGTCACCGGGTCCTTCAGGATATTCACCGCCAAAGCGCGGATCTCCTTGGGCATGGTGGCCGAGAAGAGAAGGGTTTGCCTATCCTCCGGGACGTGCCCCAAGATGCGGCGCACGTCGGGCAGGAACCCCATCTCGCACATGGTATCGGCTTCGTCCAGGACCAAAACCTCGACGTTGGACAGGTTGATGTCTTTTTGGTCCACGTGGTCCAGCAGCCGTCCGGGACAGGCGACCACCACCTGGGCGCCACGCCTCAGTTTGGCCAATTGCGGGCCCTTGCTCACGCCGCCGTAGATGGCGACGCTGTATATCCGGAGGTGTTTGCCAAGTTCGGTGAAGGACTGATGGATCTGCTCGGCCAACTCCCTGGTGGGCGCGATGACCAGGGCTCGGATGCCCCGTTTGGGAGGTCCGCTGGCCAGCCGATGAAGGATGGGAAGGGCGAATGCGGCGGTCTTGCCGGTGCCGGTTTGCGCCAATCCCAAAACGTCGCGGCCTTCCATGGCAACGGGGATGGCTTTTTCCTGGATGGGCGTGGGCGTGGTATAGCCCATCGCCTTGACTCCAGCCAATACTTGGGGATGTAGGGAAAACTGTTGGAAACTCATAAAAAGGGGTGTACTCCTTGACTGCTTTTACCGAGATAGGTCGCAGCCAAGTCGCACTTTTAGCCCGATGGTCACGGTCAATCTGGTCTCGCGGCGATGCCGCGAATATTTACACCATTCAGTATAACAGGTGGCGCGCCATAGAATCATACCCCTCCGAACCGTCATGCCTTGGAACCTGCCGGCGATGCGCCAGTCAGGAAATGAGGGAAATCCCGCAACCGCTTGAGGGGCGCCTTGATTGCCGCTCCCCTGTGCCTGCCTTAATATCGATCCTATAGAGAAATCTATATCAATCGGTTCCACGGAGGTGAGTGATGCTACGTGGTGAACCACCGACCCCATCAGAGATGGCTAGATTTGCCGAATTGATGTTGGAAAATCAGCTAAGCAAAAGGGGCGCAGGCTTCGTCTCATACCCGCCCCCAGCCGACGCGCACCCCGCAAGACCGCTGCGGCTCAAGCGCCTCATCCCCAACGCCTAACGGCCCTTGGTATCCGATTCCGCACCGGGCGCCCACGCCAAATTGCGGGCCTGCAACTCCTACGGCCACTCCCCATGGCGACATCCTGCCTTGGGAAACACCACCAGGCCAGATCAAGCAACTCAATCGGGGGTTTCCGGCTCGGCCTGGGCCATGCCTTGCCCATCTCAAGAGACAAGCATCCACGGGGGAAACGCGGCAAAAGAAGTGGTACCCCAGGCAGGGTTCGAACCTGCGACCCGCTGCTTAGAAGGCAGCCGCTCTGTCCACTGAGCTACTGGGGCGTGAAGACTGGTGCGCCGGCGCTTGGCCGGACACCGGGGGACTGATTTCCATCTTACGGAGACGCCTGTTGGGGTGTCAAGGAAATCTTCCCAGCCTTTACCGGGCCATAGAGTGAGGCGGCGTTTCTCGACGCCCTGAGCGCGCCGAAGGGCAGACATGTGGTTCGACAAGGCTGTCCTGATGCGCCTGAGGCGGACGAAGGGCTCACCACCCACGGGGGTTAGGCGCCACCAACGGAAACTGGGCGACGGCCTTATGTATTATATGCCGGTTCACCGGCATGGTTGACCCTCCGCGTCGCGGCGCATACACTTTCCCCGCCCGGCAGACCATTACACTCAACCGATTTAATACCGGCTTGTGCCTTCACCGTCAAGCTGTTGCGAGCCAAGCAGCCCCCAGAGAATGCAGGAAAAAAGCGAATCTCCTGAATCCACCGAGCCTTTAGCGCCTCCTTCCAACTACCGGTGGGTCGTGATGGGTCTCTGGATGACGTCCGGCGTATCCGGGTTCATGGTGTTGTCCACCCTGGGGATCCTCCTTCCATCCATCAGCGCCGACCTTCATATCTCCCCGTTCCAACAGGGCCTGCTGGGATCGTCGGCTTTCTGGGGCAACATCGCCCTGGCCATCCCGCTAAGCTGGTGG
>JADFPM010000178.1 GCA_022562335.1 Chloroflexota bacterium | reverse complement strand
GACGCAACCCGGCTTTCTGGGCCTCTTGGTATTGGGGGTAGAAGACCACCTGCTCCCGGCCCGGCCGGCGGCTGGGACAAGACGGGCGGCAGAAGATGCCGGTGGAGCGCACCCCGTAGACAAAGGCCCCGTCAAACCGCCCGTCCCGGCTGAGAACGGCCTGCCACAAGCGGTCCATGGGGTCTTTGGGGACGCCTTGCCCTTCGCCCGGCAACCCTTCTTTCACAGGATTTTCTTTCAACTGCGCCATCCGGTCCACCCATCCTAGCATTCTTATAAACCCCGGCTGCAACCCATTTCGATAAGAGGGTAGCCGGTGATTTAAGCCATCTCCAGGTTACACAATGACCCAAGGCGAAATCTATCCGAATCTTGCTCCCAAACTTTCGGCAAAGCCTGGCAAAGCCTCCCGCAAAGTCCCGGCAAAGCTCCCGGAAACCTCTGACTCGCCCCCGTTGAAAAGCCGCACATACGTTCTATATAATCCGTGGCCCAGCGAGGCCGGAATGTCATGCTGAGCCAGCCGCAGCGGCGAAGCATCTGGGGCTGGGCAAACTTTTGAAATGAACCAATATCACGTTTACATCATGTCCAGCTTCCGGGGAACCCTATATGTCGGGGTGACCAATGACCTTACACGCCGGGTTTATGAACATCGCCATAAGCGTACGGACGGGTTCACCGAGAAATACAACGTCTCAAGACTGGTGTATTACGAGGACACAAACAACGTCGAGTCCGCAATCGTTCGAGAGAAGCAGATCAAAGGCTGGCTGCGCAAGAAAAAGATCGATCTTATTGAGTCATTCAACCCATATTGGGCGGATTTGGCCGAAGAGTGGTACGGCCACCCGTCCCCAGATCCTTCGCCGCTGCGGCTGGCTCAGGATGACACTTGGGGGAGCGGGACCGCTGATGGCTGAACGCTCGATCGCCTGCCTGCTCATCACCCACCTGCCCGTGAAGGCAGAGCTACAACGCCGTCCGGAATTACGCGAGAGACCCGTGGTGATAACGGAAAGCTACGGGTCCAAAACCATGGTGCTGGACAGTTCTCCAGAAGCCAGAGGAGTGGCCGCCGGCATGTCTTTGCAAGAGGCCATGTCCCGGTGCAAGGACGCCGTGTTGCTTGAGGCCGATGGGTCCCATTACCAAGAGGTTTTCGATGGCGTGGTCCGCGCCCTGGAATCCAGAAGCCCCCTGGTGGAAAAAGCCGGTCTGGGGTGCGCCTACGTTGGGCTCCAAGGCTTGGAAACCATGTACGGGGGTGAAGCCAGGTTGATAGCGACCCTACTGCAAACGGTCCCCCACCAGTTCAATCCCCGCATGGGCGTGGCTGAAGGGAAATTTCCGGCCTACATAGCCGCGGTGACCAGCAATGGCGGCCGGGCCACCAAGGCCCCCGCCGACGTGGCCGGATTTCTGAAAGGGTTCTCAATAGACCTGCTGCCCATGTCCTGGGAGAACAAGTCCCGGCTGCACCGTTTCGGCCTGCACACCCTGGGCCAGCTGGCCGGCCTTTCCGTGGGCTCCATACAGGCCCAGTTGAAGGCCGAGGGAAGGAGGGCGTGGGAGTTGGCCAATGGAGTCGACCATAGTCCCCTGGTGCCCTGCCGGCGGGAAGAGGTGGTCGACGAGTTCCTCACCTTCCCTTCGCCCACGGTGACCCTCCCCGCCGTCCTGACCGCCGTGGAGACCCTGCTGGGCAGGGCCTTTTCCCGTCCGGAGATCAAGGGCAGGTACGTCCGCGCCGCCAATATAGAGAGCCAGATACTGCGCCACGCTCCCTGGATCAAGCGGTTCGCCTTTAAAAACGCCGTGGGCAGCAAAGAGAAAGCCCTGTTCATTTTGAAGGGACGCCTGGACGCCCTGGAACTGCCCGGGCCGCTGGAGGACATGCGGCTGACCCTGACCGGGTTCACCGGCGAGGCGGGCATCCAGGCCAGCCTCTTCTCGGACGTGCGCAAAAAGGAACAGCTCAGGGAGATGATGCGGCAGTTGGAGGTCCTTCTGGGCTGCCGGCCGCCCATCTACCAGATGAGGAGTGTAGAGCAATGGTCCAGAATACCCGAGAGGCGCCAGGCCCTGGTCCCCTTCGACCCTTAAACCTTCCCATTCCCATATCGGTGGAGGAGGACGATGGCGGCAGGCCCCTGGCCGTAGACCAGAAAGGCCGGCAGAAAGGGCGCCAGAAAAGCCTGAAGATAGCCTCCATAGACGACCTGTGGCGGATCGATGAAGAGTGGTGGCGTGAAAAACCCATCGCCAGGATGTATTACCAGCTGACCGCCGAGGGCGGAGGACGCCTGACCGTCTTCCAAGACCTGACCGACGGCAGCTGGTACCGGCAAAGGGGTTAACGTGAGCTATTAGCTATCAGCAAGTCCCTTCCCCCGCGAGGGGGAAGGTTAGGCCTGTCCTGATCCGTCTGCGGCGGACGAAGGGATGGGGGCGTAACCCATCACCCCAGCAAAGGCTGCCTTGAGCTTATGAGAAGCAAATGCCTATGACTATCAGTAATGCGAGAACATTGAGGAAGAATCTCACAGACGCCGAACGGGCTCTATGGAAGCAGATGCGCATGCGGCAGATTGGCGGATACAAGTTTCGCCGCCAGCAGCCGATTGGAAAGTACATCGTCGATTTCGTGAATTTTGAGAAGAAGGTGGTCGTCGAGTTGGATGGCGGACACCATTCACAGCAAGTGGATTACGACACAACTAGAACTGCTTGGCTTGAGGCAAAAGGGTATCGAGTGATGAGATTCTGGAACAACCAGGTATTGGAGGAGATCGAGGCGGTTAAAGAGGTCATATTGGATTTTCTAAACGAGGAAGATACCCCTCACTGTGCAACCGGGCACATAGGTTACAGATAGACCGGGGACATAGGTAACACCAAAGTAGGCGTATGCAAGGTATGGTTGGCATAGCTGTCCAGGAGCCCGATCTGGAGCGGTCCGAAGTGGACCGTCCAGTAGCGGCCGTCTTGGGGCATCAGTCCCACAGGCTCCCCGACCAGGGCCTCACTCAGATACACCCTCCCTCCATTCCACTTGATCTCCCCATTGGTCCGGACCCGCCGCACCGTCATCCCGGACTCGTACTCCGGGGAGTCCACCCGACTGGGATATTGACGCGCCGACGGTTGATACTGCCGAGCCGGCGGTTGCTGACCCAGCGCTTCATGGGGTCTCTCCTCGTTGTAGCTGGAACGGAAGTCCTGGAAGGCCCGCTGCTGCCTCTGCCACGTAGGCTGGGGCGGGCTGGCGGTCTCCGCCTTCAAGGTCCGGTGCAGCCGCTCCAACCGCCCGTTCTGTTCCGGATGCCCCGGCTGGATGCGCTCGGGCACGATCCCCAGCTTGACCCACCACACGGACAGGGACGACAGCCCGCCCAAACCTACACTGGCAAAGGGCGGGCCGTTGTCAGAACGGATGGCCCACGGGAGGCCGTACTCCCTAAAGGCCCGCTCCAGGACCGGACGCACTTGCGAGCCTCGGGGCTGGCGCAGTCCGTGGCACACCAGGAGATACCGGGAGGCGGCGTCCTCCACCGTCAGAGGGTTCACGCGGTCCCCCTTGCCGGTGCGAAACCAACCCTTGAAGTCGATGCACCACAGGTCGTTGGGCTGCTCCGCTTGGACAAAGGGTTGGCTCCAGGGCGCTGTCCGGCGGCGGCGCTTGCGCCGGCGCACCAGCCCGGCCCGGTCCAGCAGGTCCCCAACCGTGCTGGGGGCTGGCCATCCTTCCATGGAAGGACACGGCTCCCGGTCACGGAGCCAAGCTACCAGCTTCTTGGGACCCCAGGTGGGATGCGCCTGCCGGGCCGCGATCAAGCGCTGGGCCACAGCCTGATCCATTTGGTTGGGATGCCTGTGGGGCGCCCGGCTCAGGTCTCCCAAACCATCCCAACCCCGGGCCTGAAAACGATGGACCCGTTTATAACCGGTCTTCGGGCTGATGCCATAGGCTCGGCACAGTTCCAAGAAGGTTTCTCCCCCTCTTTCCCATCTTTGTATGAACCTGACCTGCTCTACTTCACGACTCGCATTATTCCAAGGCACCACTTCCCTCCCCACCGTCATCTTCCCGATCCTCTAGGAAAGTGTTACCTATGTTCCCGGTTTAAGTGTTACCAGTCTACCCGGTTTGTACCCCCCACTCTAACTCTCCCCCTCGATGGGGGAGAGGACTGGTCCCTTCCCCCTTCACGGGGGAAGGTTAGGATGGGGGTGCGCTCGTTACTCACAAACAGGTGTTAACCATTCACTCTGGCTAGCCGTAACCCTGGTACAGCTTGCTCTGGGACAGGTCCACCACCTGGTATCCCAATCCCGTGCGGCGGGCGGATGCCTCTCCCTCGCTGGTTATCAGCAGTGTACCGCCTTGGCCCAGGGATTGCCCATCTTTCATGACCAGATCACCCGCCACCAGACTCATGACGGCGGCCCCGGTGGCCGGGTCGACCACGGTCACGTCGGCGTCGGCGCCGGGCGAGAGGTGGCCCTTGGTGGTCAGGCCGAACATCCGGGCGGGGTTCCACGACAGTTTGGCCGACATCTCCAACGGGGTCAGGGCCTCCAACCGGGTCATGGCCCAGGTGCGCTGAACGGATATATTGCGGGGTAGATAGCCGCCATCGGTGGATACGGCATCGATGATGAATTCGCCGGTTTCGTCTTTGGCCACCGCCAGGTTGAAGGCGGCCTGGGGCACCCCCACCGGAAAACTGACCGTGACCTCGGTGCGGGCGGCCTCCCATTCAGCCACGGCTTCGTCACCGGAGATCAGGGTCACCCTACCGTCCCTTTCCGCCACCACGGAAGCGTAGCCGTCCTCCATGGCCTGGCGCAGACCGGTCCGGGTCAGGGGATAATCACGCATCAACAGGCAGTTGCGGGTCACAAAATCGGCCACGTCATCCCCCTGGCACCGGCCGCTGGTGCAATTGGGGACGGCCAGATGCACCTCGGACACCAGTTGCTCTTTCATGTTGGACAGCATTTCCAGGGCTTCGCGGCATTCGTCTCCGGAGGGCAGGACCATGCCCCGGCAGTAGGCGTTGACATGGGCGACGTGGAGCCTGCCGTTGCCCACCAGGTCGGGGACTTCCCGCAGGCCTTCCAGGTTGCTGGATGTCGCTTTGGTGCCGCAGTGGAAGGCGACGTAGGCGCCGGCCTGGTTGCAAACCTCGATGGCCCTGGCCGTGGCCTCGGGGGTCATGGGATTGTGGCCGCCCATGCACTTTAGTCCCAGGCTGCCTTCACCCAAAGCCCGGCGCAACGTGTCCCGCAGCACGTCGGCCGAGGGGTTGGCATCGGGCACGGTGAATCCGGGGTCCAGCACGAAGAGGCTGCCGATGTTGAGCCCGGCGCCCATGGTTTGCATACCGGGAATGATCCCGGCCATGGTCCCGGCAAAGTCGATGGCGGTGGTCACGCCCGCCTCGGCCATCTGCCGGTATCCCAATGCCCGGCCCACGTTGCCTCCGGAGGTGGCCACGTGGACGTGAGAATCGATGACGCCGGGCAATACCCACCGGCCGGACATGTCCATCACCGCATCGGCCTGTCCGGGGTCGAGCTCGGCTTCAACCTCGGCTACCTGCCCCGACGAGATGCCGAGGTCGAAATAGCCGTCCAACTCGTTGGCGGGATCCAGCAGGCGACCGCCTTTAAGTATCAGATCGAATTTGCTCAAGTTTGCACCCTGATGGATATGATGGTTTGGAATTGGGGCCGGGTCCGGCGGTGGATTATTTGCCTGATCAAGATAATAAGGAACTATCTCAAAACCGTTATTCCAAGAAGAGCCATCCTTCGACAGGCTCAGGACGAACGGATGGAAAAACACCTA
>JADFPM010000177.1 GCA_022562335.1 Chloroflexota bacterium | reverse complement strand
GATCTTCGACAACGAGGCCGACCCGGTGGCCACGCTGCGCGGCGACGCCACCGGCCTATCCAAGTGGGCGGAAATGTCCATTTCGGCAAATCCGGATATGGAAAAGGCCCGGCGCAGGGTCAAGACCCCGGAGATCCAAAACTACTTCCGCATGCCCGTGGCCTGCACCTTCGACCGGGCCAGCAACCGGCTTCTGGTGTGCGACACGCTGCGCAGCCGGATACAGATATACCATAAGGACAGCGAATACAAGGACCCCCAGTTCAACTTGTAGGCTGCCCGGCGGTCAAACCTGTAATGGCGAAAAACCGGCGCTCCGCTAAAACGGAACGCCGGTTTTCTATCTGAGCCATCAGCTTAAAGCCATCAGCATTCAGGCCCGTCCTCACCCAAAGAAGCTGAGGGCTGAACGCTGACTGCTGACGGCTAAATTTTGGCTAGGTTACCCGGTAACGTTCACAGGCCGCCTCGTCCAGTTCCACGCCCAACCCTGGCGTTTTAGGCGCCACCAAATGTCCATCCTCCAGTTTCAGGCGGGTCTTGGTTATGGGCTCGGAACGTGGCATGTATTCCACCAGGTGGCCGTTGGGCACGGCCGCCAGGAGATGGACGTGAACCTCCGGTATCACGTGGCCGGCCAAAGGCACGCCCTTGGCCTGGGCCAGGGCGGCCACCTTCATCCAGGGCGTGATCCCTCCCACCCGGGCCAGGTCTATGATGGCGATATTCACCGCCCGGGCTTCCAGGGTCCTTACGAAAGGCTCCACTCCGAACAGGTGCTCACCGGCGGCTATGGGCACTTCCAATGCTTGCGACAGGCGGGCCAGGGCGGCGATGTCTTGGTGGTTCACCGGGTCTTCCAGCCAGACGATGCCCGCATCCTGGAGGGCCCTGCCTGAAGCCAAAGCCTGGGATTCGGTCCAGCTTTCGGTGGCGTCCACCATGACCTGCACCTCGGGTCCCACGGCCTCCTGCACCGCCCGGACCCGGTCCACCTCTCCCTGGGGGTTCGCCTCGTGGCCCAGACGTAATTTGAGCATGTCGAAGCCCGCCGATGCATGGGTCTGGGCCGACTTGGCCAGCTCATCGTGGGTCAGGCTATACCACAGGGCTTCCGATGCATAAGCCCTCACCCGGTCCCGGTACCCGCCCAGCATACGGTAGAGGGGCTGGTTTACGGTTTTGCCAGCCGCATCCCACATGGCGATATCCAAGGGGGCCATGGCCATGCACAGCATACCGCCGGGGCCGGCCCAACCGGCCGCTCTTTCCAGGCGTGCCCGCGCCGCTTCGATCTCCATGATTTCCATACCCACCAGCAGGTCTCCCAGTTCTTGGCAGGCCTGGGCCGCAGCCCGGACCAACATGGGCCTGAGGGCCACGTCGAATCCGATGCCCTCGATGCCGTCCTGGGTATATATCCTGGCCAATATGTGCCAGTTGGAGTTGACCGAGCTGCCCCCCGCCATATATTGAGAGTTCAGAGGGGTCTCCAGCACTTCGACAGTCACCCGGGTGATCTTCATGGCGAGATTCACGCTTCCTTTCGCGTATTGCGGGTCTTCGGTATGGCGGGCCTATTGTACCCTGGCCGTGAGGTTCAGACTCCCCCTGGCGTATCAAGGGCGGAATAACTGGCCACGTGCTCCAAAGTCGCCGGCAAGGGCGAACGGCTTTCGTTGCTACCCCATCCGAGGCTGCCTTATAATTGTGGGTATAGAGGGTTAAATCAGATATGTTGCTCTGTATCGACATCGGTAACACCACGGTCACCTTGGGGGCCTTCGACGGGACCCGGCTGGTCACCACCCTGCGAGTGGCCACCGACACCCGGCGCCTGGCCGACGAGTACGGACTGTTGGTGTCCAACCTGCTCCAACAAAAGGGAGTGGAGCCTGCGAGCATCGACGCGATTTCCATGTGCAGCGTGGTGCCGCCGCTGACTGGGGTGTTCGGCGAATTATGCCATGATTTTTTTGGCGTGGACCCCTTGATAGTCACCGTGGGTGTGCGCACGGGCCTTCGCATCACTTATGAGAACCCCAGGGACGTGGGCTCCGACCGCATCGTTGACGCCGTGGCGGCGGTGGAGCTGTACGGCCCGCCGCTGATTGTGGTGGACTTTGGCACCGCCACGGTTTTTGATGCCGTTTCCCGGGAAGGAGCGTATCTAGGCGGGGCCATATTCCCTGGTATCAATGTGTCTGCCGAATCTCTGTTCCACAGCACTTCCCAACTCAGACGCGTGGAACTGGTGGCTCCCAAGTCGGCCATCGGCCAGAACACCACCACCGCGCTCCAATCGGGGCTGGTTTTGGGCTATGCGGCCATGGTGACCGGGATGGTCGGCCGGTTCAAGGAAGAGTTGGGCCAGGATGCAAAGGTCGTTGGCACCGGTGGGCTGGCCGGCATCATCGCCCAAGAAACGGAGATCTTCGATCATATCAATCTGGAACTGACGTTGGTCGGGTTGCGTTTGATCCACGAAATGAACCTGCAGCGGCCGGACGCGCCGGGGGCCCAGGTTGAAAAGGGCGTTCCCCAGGATTGACGAGGGATTAGGAGGAACAGTGTCTGGTCCGTTGGTTGATAAGCATATCCTCTTGGGCGTCACGGGTAGCATAGCCTGCTACAAAGCCATCGACCTGGCCAGTAAACTGGTCCAGGCCGGGGCCCTGGTGGACACGGTCATGACCTACGGCGCCACCCAGTTTGTGACTCCACTGGCTTTTCGCAGTATCACCCACCGGGAGGTGGTGACCGATACCTTTGACCCCAATTCCCAGTACACCCACGAGCACGTCGCGCTGGCCCGGCAGGCCGACATAGTCGTGATCGCTCCGGCGACGGTGCACACCATCGGCAAGCTGGCAGCGGGTCTGGCGGATGACCCTCTGACCACCACCATAATCGCCACCACAGCGCCGGTGCTGGTTGCCCCGGCCATGGACGCCAATATGTATGACAATCCGGCAACGCAGGACAATCTGGCGGTCCTCCGCCGCCGGGGAATGACCATCGTGGGGCCTGCGTCTGGCCGTCTGGCCTCGGGTTTGACGGGTAAGGGCCGTTTGGTGGAGCCGGTGGAGCTATTGGGCCATATATCTGCCCTGCTTGGCAGAGACGGCGACCTGGCCGGCAAAACCATCGTGGTCAGCGCCGGGGGAACCATGGAGCCCATAGACCCGGTGCGGGTCATCACCAACCATTCCTCGGGGAAGATGGGATACGCCGTGGCCGAGGCGGTGCGGGACCGGGGAGGTTCGGCGGTGTTGGTGACCGCTCCCACGGGGTTGCCAGACCCGCCACTGGTTAGAGTCGTGCGGGTGAAAACGGCCCAGGAGATGTGCGATGCGGTGTTGGGGGAGGTCAAACAGGCCGACGCCCTGATCATGGCCGCGGCCGTCGCCGACTACCGTCCTGAGGTTGAAGCCGGCCAGAAGATAAAAAAATCCAGCGATGACATGGTCATCAGTCTTGCCAAGACCACTGATATCTTGGAAGCGGCCCAGGGAAACTTCGTGAAGGTGGGCTTCGCCGCCGAGAGCCAAAACCTGGTGGAGAACGCCAAGGACAAGGTCAAGCGCAAGAACCTGGACCTGATTGTGGCCAACGACATCACCGAACCGGATAGCGGTTTTGGGACGGACACCAACCGGGTGACCCTGATCAGCCGCGACCTACAGGTGCAGGAACTTCCCCTGCTGACCAAGTACGAGGTGGGCAACGAGATCCTTGACCGGGTCCGGGAGCTTTTGAAGAGCTAGGCCCACGGCTCTTGATCACACGACCGGGTTTGTGTAGCAGGAAAGGATGGGCGAAAGGGGCACGGCCGCTCCCGGCTGCTTCGTTACCCCGACACCGCCTCTTTGAACCTTCGTATTGCTTCTATGTGCTGGTCCGGGCCCTTTAGTCCCGCCTTCATGGTGTTGACCGAGAGGTGAGTGGCCCCCAACTCGTCCCAGGCTGCCGCCGTCTTCGCCCATTCATCGGGATTGCCCTGGGCCATGCTGACGCGGCCCTCGATGCCGATCTCGGATGGGTCTCGCCCGGCGGCCTTGGCGTATTCCCTCATCTGGGCGATGCGCTCTTGGCCCTCGCTGTCGGGCTGAAACTGGGGGAACCAGCCGTCGCCCAATCGTCCGATGCGCCGGACCACCCGGTCGGCGCCGCCGCCCAACCAGATGGGTATAGGCCGTTGGATCGGGCGGGGGTTGATGCCGGCGTGGGTGACCTTGTGGTATCTCCCTTCAAAGGTGACCACTTCCTCGGTCCACAGGGCGCGCAACAGGCGGATCTGCTCGGCGCTGCGACTGCCCCGGTTGCTAAAATCTTCTCCCAATGCCTCGTATTCCACGTCGTTCCAGCCGATGCCGATGCCGAGGCGCAGCCTGCCGCCGGTAAGTACGTCAACCTCGGCGGCCTGCTTGGCCACCAGGGCCGTTTGCCGCTGGCCCAGGATCAAAACGCCGGTGGTCATTTGAATGGTTTCCGTCACTCCGGCCAGGTAGCCAAACAGAACGAATGGCTCGTGAAACATGTCGGTGTGACTGTACGGCCGGTCCCAATTGTCGCGTTTGCTGGGGTCTGCCCCCAACACGTGGTCAAAAACCAGCAGGTGCCCGTATCCCATGGCCTCGGCGGCCTGGGCAAAGTCCCGCACTGCTGCCGGGTCCGCTCCTATCTCAGTCTGGGGGAAGATCGCTCCGAGTTGCATGATGGACTCCTGGCCGGAAGATTGACCGCTATTCAGGCCCGAATTTCCTATTGAGAGGAAAGCTTGGCGCGGCCACGGACAGTATCAGGGCTGCCGCCGACAGCGTCAACCGCCCGGTGGGTGTTGGGCCGCCGGGGGATGGGAAAGCAAGGATGGCTTGGGGGAGACCGCTGGCACAAACGGACCAACAGAACCTGTGTCCAGGGTTAAGGGGCGAACTTCCACATTTCGTTGTTGTTGTCACCCCGCAGCGCGTAAAGACCACCGCCCAGGTACCTCAGGCTGCCTCCGGCTTTGACATTCAGTGGGGTGTCGTCCAACGCACTCCAGGTTCCGGCGCTGACGTCGTATTTCCAGAAGTCCTTCTTGGTATCGCCCCTCAACGCGTAGATGTCCGTACCGTCGGTGCCCAAAGCGCCACCCTCTTTGACCTTTTGCGGTGCATCGGACAAGGAGGTCCAGTCGTTGTCCCCGACGTCGTATCTCCAGAATTCCTTCTTACCGTCGCCACGTAAGGCATAGACGCTGCCGCCAAGGTAAACCAAAGCGCCGCCTTGTTTCACGTCGCCAGATACCGATTTCAGCTTGGTCCATTCATCCGTGGCTATGCGGTACTGCCAAAAGTCCTTTTTGTCATCTCCCCGGAAGCCGTATATGATGCCCGACCCGTCGTAAGTTAGGGAGGCGCCCCACTTCGCATTGTTGGGAGTGTTCGCCCGGTCTTCCCACACCCCGGCGCTGATGCTATAGCGCCAAAAGTCCTTCTTGCCGCTGCCTCGGAGGGCGTAGATGAAGCCGTTGGCATAAACCAGCGTTCCCCCTTCTTTAACATTATCTGGAGCGGACGCCAAGGTACTCCAAGTGCTGGAACCCACGTTAAACCGCCAGAAGCCAGTTTTGTCGCCGCCCCGGAATGCATAAAGATTGACGCCGTCGGTGGCCAAGGCCCCGCCTGCTTTGACTTTATTTGGCGTGTTTGCCCGGTCAAGCCAACTCGGGTAGGGAGTTGGCGTCGGCGTCGCAGTGGGAGCAGGCGTCGGCGTTGGAGTGGGCGTCGGCGTCGAAGTGGGAGCAGGTGTTGGCGTTGGAGTCGGCGTTGGCACCAGCGTGGCGGTAGGGCCCGGCGTTGGAGGAGGCGGCG
>JADFPM010000176.1 GCA_022562335.1 Chloroflexota bacterium | reverse complement strand
GCTCAACACAGTGTGGGTGAGATTCAAACGGGCAAACTCTATCTGCTGGGGGCGGTGGATCTCCAGCCGGTTCAACAGCCAGTTGTAAAGGGGCCGGTGGTCTTCGAACTCCAGCGTGCAGAGGGAATGGGTGATCCCTTCTATGGAGTCCGACTGGCCGTGGGCGAAATCGTAGGTCGGGTAGATGCACCAATCGTCGCCGGTGCGGTCATGGGGAATCTTCAAGATGCGGTACAGAACCGGGTCTCGCATATTCAGGTTGGGCGACGCCATGTCGAGCTTGGCCCGCAATACGTGGGATTCCTCTTCGAATTCTCCCGCCCGCATGCGCTGGAACAGGTCCAAGTTCTCGTTGACCGAGCGGTCCCGGAAAGGGCTATCGATACCGGGCTCGGTCAGGGTCCCCCGGTATTCGCGTATCTGTTGGGGGCTCAAATCGCAAACGTAGGCGTACTCGTCCCGGATCAATTGAATGGCGTACTGGTAGAGTTGTTCGAAATAGTCGGAGGCGAAATAAATCTGGCCGCCGGTATCAAATCCCAACCATTGGATGTCGGACTTGATGGATTCCACAAATTCGATATCTTCCCGGCCGGGGTTGGTGTCGTCAAAGCGCAGGTGGCAGACGCCGCCGGGATTTTCGGCCGCTATGCCGTAGTTCAAACAGATGGATTTGGCGTGGCCGATATGCAGGTAGCCGTTGGGCTCCGGCGGGAACCGGGTGACCACCATGCCACCGTTTTTCTTTGCCTCGACGTCATCGGCCACTATCTGGCGGATGAAATCCGAAGCAGCAACAATGCCCGCTTCGGTCATTTTACGTTCCCTCCTGCCGCGGAAAGCCGCTCCGCGGCCCTTGCTACCCGGCGCACCACCAGGTCCCGGCCCAGGACTTCTATCGTCTCGAAAAGGGGCGGCGTGGCGGTACGGCCGGTGACCGCCGTCCGTAGCACGCCGAAAAACTGGCGGGGCGTAAGTCCCAGGCCATCGGCCACCGCCCGCAGCGATTCCTCCAACGGCTGGTTTTGAAAGACCGGGGCCGAGGCCAGGCAATCCAATGACTTGCTCAAAGCGGTCAGGACCGATTCTTCGTCCATGCCCTTTTGAATCAACGCCGCGGGGTCGTCATCAGGTTCATAGTCTATCTCGTCCTGGAAAAAGTAGCCGGTGCGCTCCCAAACCTCGGATAGGAGTTTGATGCGCTCCTGTATCAGCGGAACGATCTTGGACCAATAGTCCTGGTCTATGGGGACTTTTTCTCCCAGACCGTTATTCTCCAACTCGCCGGCCAAGAAAGGCGCCGTCAGATTCGCCAGGTCTTTGGGATCCATCTCCCGGATGTAGACCCCGTTCATCCACGCCAGTTTTTCCTGGTCAAAGATAGCCCCGGAACGGCTTACCCGGCTCAGATCGAAATTGTCCACCACGGTTTGGCGGGTCATCACCTCGGTCTTATCGTCCAGGGACCATCCCAACAGCACCATGAAGTTGGACATGGCCTGGGGCAGGTACCCTGTGTCTCGATATTCCAAGATAGACGTCGCCCCGTGCCGCTTGGACAGCTTGTCCCGGTCCGGGCCCAGGATCATGGGCAGGTGGCCGAACTTGGGCGGCTGGTAGCCCAGGGCGTTGTATATATGCAGGTGCCGTGGCGTGCTGGGCAACCATTCTTCGGCGCGCAATACGTGGCTGATCTTCATCTCGTGGTCATCGACCACCACCGCCAGGTGGTAGGTGGGGAACCCGTCTGATTTCATGATCACGAAATCGTCCATCAGGTCGTTCTGCCATTCCACATAGCCGTGGATCTCATCGTGAACCCCGATGACTCCCGAATCGGGCATGGCAAACCGTATCACGTAGGGCCCGCCCCCGGCTTCCAGGTCATTCCGCTCTTCGGTGGTAAGGGTCCGGCACCTGCCGTCGTAGCCCGGGGCGGCGTTACGGCCCGTCTGCTCTTTCCGCATCTGTTCCAGGAGTTCCCGTGAGCAGTAACACCGGTATGCCGATCCGTTTCCAATCAGGATTTCGGCCGCCTTCCGATACAATTCCAGGCGTTCCGACTGGAAATACGGCCCGTAGGGACCGCCGACTTCGGGGCCCTCGTCCCAATCGATGTCCAGCCATTTCAAGCCGTCCAGTATCGCTTCCACCGCGCCGGGCACCAGCCTTTCTTGATCGGTGTCTTCGATGCGCACGAGGAATTCACCACCGTGGTGCCGGGCGAAAAGCCAATTGAACAACGCGGTGCGAATGTTGCCTATGTGGGGTTCGCCGGTAGGACTGGGGGCATACCGGACGCGGACGTGTTCCGCCAAAGCAAATCTCCTATATTTCCGGCCATAATTCTAACATGGTCCGCAGGCGTCAACTCCAACACTACCGGGAATCACGGATCTCGCTTGCATTCCAATCAAAGGAGCACCGTCGTCGTAGGGGCGCACGGCCGTGCGCCCCTACCGTTTGGCTTTTGCCGAGCTCAACTCGTCCAACACCAAGGCCAGTTCCGGCGGCAATTCCGACCGGAACTCAACCTCTTCACCGGTGGAAGGATGCCGGAATCCCAGGTGATGGGCGTGGAGGAAGTGCCGGTTAAGCGAATGGCTGGCCCGGCCGTATACGCCGTCGCCATACAGGGGATGCCCCAGGTTGGCCAGGTGGACCCGTATCTGGTGGGTCCGCCCCGTCTCCAGGTAAAGTTCCAACAAGCTCCAGCCGTCCAGCGTTTGGACGACCCGGTAGCGGGTGCGGGCCTCCCTGCCTCCCACAACCACGGCCATCCTTTTCCGGTTCCGGGGGTCACGGGCCACCGGCGCATCTATCATCCCGGAATCCTGCCCCATCACGCCGGAGACCAGCGCCAGATATCCCTTGGTCACCCGCCGATCTTTGATCTGGGCCGATAGATCCAGGTGAGCGGCATGGCTTTTGGCCACCATCATCAGTCCCGAGGTGTCCTTATCCAACCGGTGGACGATGCCCGGCCTGATCTCGCCGCCGATCCCCTGTATCCCGGGACAGAGGGCCAGCAACG
Source organism: Chloroflexota bacterium (assembly GCA_022562335.1). GTDB lineage: Bacteria > Chloroflexota > Dehalococcoidia > Lucifugimonadales > UBA3495 > Io17-Chloro-G2. The sequence continues at coordinate 2,828 of JADFPM010000176.1, read as the reverse complement.
CGTTGACCAATGTGTGGTCGGGATGGCCCGGCCCCGGATGAACGGAAAGGCCGGCGGGCTTGTCGATGACCACCAGTTCATCGTCTTGAAACACCACCGTCAACGGCATCCACTGGGGCTCCATCTTTGACGGGCGGGGGGCCGGGACGGACAGTGAAACCAGGTCGCCGGTCCGCACCCTTTGCGAACCTTTGGCCGCCCGCCCGTTGAGCAAAACGTGGCCTTCATTGATCAGCCGGCGCAACTGGCTCCGGGTCAGGCCCAGGTCCTGTCCGGCCAGAAACAGGTCCAGCCGTTCGGCTCCGGCGGGAGCCCGCAGATCGAACACCTTTGGGGAATCATCGGCCGGCGCGACATCTCTCTTCATCGGTCAACCGCCGGTATTTTCTTCAAACCTTTCCTTGAATCCGCACGACGAACATCTCGTTCCACCATACAGGGCCAACATCTCTCCGTCGCACACGTGACACCGAGGACTCTGGGAGCTCTGGCTGCCCTTTCCAGGGATCGCTCCGGAGGGCGTTGCCGGAGATGGCTCGCCATGGCGCTGCGATCGTCCGGCCCGGTCCTGCACCAGAAACAGCCAGCCCAACAGGACCAGGCCGGTGACTATGGAAGCGTCGGCGAGGTTGAAGACCGGCCACGCCCCCACGTCGATAAAATCGGTGACGTGGCCCAATCGGAATCGGTCCAGCAGGTTCCCCGCCGCACCGCCCAATTGCAGGCCGATGCTCAACCGCAACAAGGGACCCTGGCGAGGTTGGCTATGGAAGATCAGCAGCAACACGGCGATGCCCACGAAAGAGGCAAAGATCAGCGGGAGATTCTGGTCCTGAAAAAGGCCAAATGCGCTGCCCGTGTTGTGGGTGTGGGTGAAGCGGAAGAACCCTTCCTGGGGGAAAGAAAATCGATATTGCAGGAACGCCCGCACCAGGAACTTGCTGAACTGGTCGCACAGCAACACCAGGGCGGCCAATTGGAACAGGACCATGTCCTTGTAGACGGGCATTCGGCCCGGATTCAGGGGACCAGGGGTGCCAACGGCTTCTTGGTTTCCGGGCATCTGGGGTTACGTTAGCTGTTGGGCGAAAAACCGGCAGACCTGGGGCACCATCTGGCCCTCGTAGCCTCCCCAGAAATGGTCTGCGCCTTCCACGATCTGGCATTCGGGACGGTGCTTGAAGCCGTCCAGCGCCGGTCCCAATCCATCGGACTGGACCAGCTTGTCTTTGTCGCCGGATATGATGAATACCGGCCTTTTGTCTTTTTTGAGGGGTGTGCTTTCCACCGCTCGCAACGGGGGCGAGATCAGGGCCAAGGCCTTGGCCTTTTTGTGGGCCGAAGCATTGCCCAACACCACCGACGATCCGAAGGAATATCCCGCGAGACCCAACCTTTTGCCATCGACACCCGGCCAGGCCTTGAGCATCTCCAGAGCGCTGAGCACGTCTTCGCCTTCCCTCTCTCCCTTGGTGTGCTCCCCTTGACTGTTGCCCACGCCGCGAAAGTTGAACCGCAGGGTGGCGAAACCCTTATCGACCAGGGCGTGGGTGATTGCCAGCACCACGTTGTTGTCCATGTTGCCGCCAAATAGGGGATGGGGATGGCACATGACCACCGCGGGCCAGGGACCCGTATCGCCATCGGGCTGGGCCACGACGCCCTCAAGGGTTAGCTGTCCCGATTGGTCTTTGGTATAGAAAGAGACGGCGCTCTGACGCATTGCGGCATTCCTCCCGGTCCTTGAATTCATCATAGGGAACCCAGCCATGTTTGGCAAGAAATCGCCGGGCTATCAGCGGTCAGGTTTCAGCGGCCAGCGGCTGATAGCCGGTGGCGCAGGCGGTAGTCCCGCCGAGGCAATCCTGCTAGAATACGCGAGAATTTCCATAGCTAAATAAGCAACGGAAGCACCACCGAAGATAACCAGGAGGGAGGACTCGATGGATGTCATAGATCTGCGCAGCGATACCATCACCAAACCCACCGACGAGATGCGCCGGGCCATGGCGGAGGCCGAGGTGGGGGACGACGTATTCGGCGAGGACCCTTCCATCAACCGCCTCCAAGAAAGAGCGGCCGAATTGATGGGCATGGAAGCCGGATTGCTGACGGCCAGCGGCACCATGGGCAACCTGGTGGCCGTCTTGACCCACACCCAACGGGGCGACGAGATCGTCATGGGCGATCAGGCCCACATATTTTGGAACGAGTCGGCCGGGGTCTCGGCATTGGCAGGGGCGCAGACGCGGTTGGTGCCCAACGGCCACCAGGGCAAGATAGACCCGGCCGAGCTTGAGGCGGCCATCCGCCCGCCGGGCAACATACACTTCCCTCCCACCACTTTGGTCTGCCTGGAGAACACCCACAACCGGTGCAGCGGCGGGGTCTTGACTCCCCAGGACACCAAGGAGATCGCCGACATAGCCCACGCCGCCGGCGCGAAGGTCCACCTGGACGGGGCCCGTATTTTCAACGCCGCCGTCTCCCTGGAGGTGCCCGCCAGCGAACTGGCCAAAGACGTGGACGACGTCAGTTTCTGCCTGTCCAAGGGCCTGAGTTGCCCGGTGGGCTCGGTGCTTTGCGGGTCCCAGGAGTTCATCGACGACGCCCGCCGGTGGCGCAAGATGGTGGGTGGAGGAATGCGCCAGGCCGGGATACTGGCGGCAGCGGGATTGGTGGCCCTGGACAGCATGATCGACCGGTTGGCGGATGACCACGCCAACGCCCAGCGCCTGGCCCAAGGCCTGTCAAATATCCAGGGCCTGGACGTGGACCCCGAGAGCATCCAGACGAATATCGTGATTTTCGACGTGGACCACGACCTG
>JADFPM010000175.1 GCA_022562335.1 Chloroflexota bacterium | reverse complement strand
CAGTAAGACACCGTTCTCCTCAGTGGTGAAGCCGTCGACGCAATAGCTGGTGCTGCCGCGGTTAACCCTGGCTCAGGCCCAGACTGCTCAAGTGCTGGGTGAATAGCTCGATGGACTTCTGCTCGGTCACCCCCATGTAGAAGCGGAGGCTTTGGACGTGCTCTAGCACGTCTTTGGGCAGCATCAGCAGGTCGTCGCGGGGACCAGACATTTTATATAGGTTGTCCAGCCAGTCCTCCTGCCCCACGTACAGCGCGTCCTCCAGTATGGAGGCGTCGGCGCGGTCCATGTCTGCGCGGACCATCCAGCGGGAGAAGACGAAGGGCAGGCCGGTCCATTCACTCCACTCTTGGGCCAGGTCGTATTTGTGGGGGAATCCCCTTACGCCGCGCCGCCGCCGCAGCGACTGGTTGCCCACCAGGAGCAAGGCGTCGTGGGAGTCCGGGTCGTTTTGGGAATCGACGAAGGGCCCCGGCTTGATGCCGTGTTTGAGGGTCAACAAGATCTGCAGGAGACTCCGGGACGTGGAAGCCTCTTCAGGGATGGAAATGGGGGAGCCGTTCAATTCCGTGATGGGCACTTTGGAGTGGAGCACGCTGGCGCCCGAGCTGCCGGCGGCGGTGATGCAGAAGCCGGCTATCGGTTGAAACCGGTCATCCAATCCAAGGCAGTCGGTCATGGGGACCGGCGCTGAATCGATCTCGCCGTTGCGCAGGGCGGCTGCGGTGGTGTTGGACGCCATATTCAGGAGCTGGATGCCCCGGCGGTCCATGTCGTAGTAGAAAGGCTCGCATCCTAAATAGGGGATACGGGCAACCTTTATGGCCATGAGTCGTTGCCCCAAAATATTTTACCCGATCTCTTCCCGTAACATTAGCTGCCAACGAGCTGGAAGGCAACCTGATTCTGGATGATCTAACGACCTTGGTTGTTTGCCGAGGACATCAGGCGTTGCGTGGGACGCAGTGACCCGTCGAAGAACGGCGTGCGGACTGGAACAAACTTACTGAGCCTGGCGTTGAGTGGTTAACATCACGAGTGACTAGGCTAGAGTAGAAATCCCCCTTAATCCCCCTTTGTATAGACCGGACACATGGTGGACAGGTGTTCGGGGACATGGTGGACACCAAGGCGATAATTGGCATGACCTAGTTGTGTGGAGGTGGGCATGCCGTGGGAAGAGGTGTCTGTAATGTCTCAACGAAAAGAGATGGCGGATTTGGCTCAACGGGAAGGAGTCAACATGAGGGATCTGTGCCGCAGGTTTGGCGTCAGCCCCACCACTGGGTATAAGTGGCGGGAGAGGCACCGGGTTGGCGGCGAGGCTGCTTTGGCCGATCTGCCGCGGCGTCCCCATCATTCCCCTGGACGCACGGGGCCTGCGATTGAAGAGATGGTGCTGAAAGTAAGGGACGCCCATCCGGCCTGGGGAGGGCGTAAGCTGCGAGCCTGGCTGTCGGCCCGGGGGCATGAGTTGCTGCCTAGCCCAAGCACGATCACCGCCATCCTGAGGCGTCACGACCGGATCGATCCTTCTGAGGGCGGCAAACACCGGGCTTGGCAACGCTTCGAGCATCTGGAGCCCAACCAACTGTGGCAGATGGACTTCAAAGGGCACTTTGCTCTGATGGAAGGCCGCTGCCATCCTCTCACCGTGCTGGACGACCACTCCCGGTTTTCCTTGGGGCTGGAGGCCTGTGGCGACGAAAAGACCCAGACGGTGCAGCAACGGCTCATCAATATCTTCCGCCGCTACGGTCTGCCGGAACGAATGGTGATGGACAACGGATCCCCCTGGGGCCTCGACGCGGAGCATCATCATACGCTCCTGAGTGTCTGGTTGCTGAGATTGGGCATCGGCGTGAGCCATGGCCGGCCTCACCATCCCCAGACCCAGGGGAAAGACGAGCGCTTCCACCGGACTCTGAAGGCTGAGGTGCTGCGTGGAAACACCTTCCGAGACATGAAGCATTGCCAAGAGGCCTTCGATGACTGGCGCGGCGTCTACAACTTGGAGCGGCCCCATGAGGCCCTGGGAATGGCAACTCCAACCAGCCGCTATCATGTCAGTCACCGGCCATTTCCGGAACAGCTGCCACCGGTGGAGTATGGACCCCGGGACAAGGTGCGCCGGGTCCAAGACCAGGGCAGGTTTACCTGGAAGGGGCGGAACGTGAAGATCAGCACTGCCTTCAAGGGACTGCCGGTGGCGGTCAGACCTACCAGCACCGATGGACTCTGGGAGGTGTTCTTCATGACCAATAAGATTTGCCAAATTGACCTTCGTCAACCTGTAGACTAGATTTAAAATGTGTCCACCATGTCCCCGAACATGTGTAAACTATGTCCCCGGTCTATACACCCTTTGCGAAAGGGGGAGATTTGGCCCCCCTTAGCAAAGGGGGGTTGGGGGGATTTAGCCCCGTGGGGCTGCATACCATCAAGTTTAGGAGCCTATGCAAGGCTCAATAATTTCACCAACGGAGACGCAGGATGGTCCAGCAGGATTCCATTGTTGTAGACGTAATAATAGTAGGCTCGGGAGGCGCGGGCCTGGCGGCGGCTTTGGACGCCATGGAACAGGGAGCCACCGTGGCGGTCGTGGAGCGGGAAACGGAGATGGGCGGCGCCACCGTCATTTCCGGCGGGGGCTGCTTCTTCTCCGCCACGCCCCTCCAGGCCGAAAAGGGGATCCAGGACACCACCGAGCTGGCCCTGGCCGAATGGCTGCGGTGGGGTCAAGGCTCGGCCGACGAGGAGTGGGCCAGGTTTTACATCGAAAATACCAGCGAACATCTATTCCAATGGCTGGCCGATCTCGGTGTCCACTGGGACGCCATCAACCACCAGGAGGGTAACAGCGTCCCCCGCTGGCACCATCCCGAGGGCGGCGGCAAACAACTCTGGCAGGTGATGTACGATGCGGCGGTGGCCCGCGGCGTGGACCACTGGCTGACCAATACCGCCGCCACCGAGTTGATCGTTGAGAAAGACAAGGTGACCGGCCTGCGCGTCCAGCGGCGGGACACGTCGGAGATATTGGAGCTTCGCGCCAGATCGGTGGTGATGGCCACCGGGGGCTTCATGTCCAACGTGGATATGATCCGCAGCTACCGGCCCGACCTGCATTCCGCCAGGCTGATGGAAGGGTCGCACGTCGGGGCCACCGGCGACGGCCACAAGATGGTGGAGGGCATCGGCGGGACGTTGACCCACATGGACCACATGTGGATGTACGCTTACGCCACCCCTGATTACCGCGACCCCAGCGAGAAGCGAGGCCTGGTGGTTAGGGGATTGCCCGATTACGTATGGGTCAACGCCCAGGGACGCCGGTTCCATAACGAAACGCTTTCCGGCGGCGCTTCGGCCACCCCCGCGGTCCTGGCCCAGGAGCCCCAATATTGCTGGGCAATCGTCGATGATTCAATGCGCAAGGGCGCGGACATCTCCGACCCTTACTACCGGGACGGAGGGACCAAGCACCTGGAACGCATCGAGACGTTGTTCCGGGAGTCTCCATTCATCAAAACGGCTTCCAGCATCGAAGCGCTGGCCGAAGAAGCGGGATTGCCGGTGGCGGAGTTTCAGCAGGCGATCCAGCGTTACAACAGCTACATCGATGAGGGTCTGGAAACCGACCCCGAGTTCGGCCGGCCCCTGGCGGGACGAAAGAAGATAGAGGAAGCGCCCTTCTTCGCCATCCAGTTCTTTCCCCTGTCGCGGAAAAGCTTCGGCGGCGTCAAGACCGACCTGCAATGCCGGGTGTTGGACGGCGGCGGTAAACCCATCCCCGGCCTATATGCCGCCGGCGAATTGACCGGTATGGCCGGCGGTCACATCAACGGCAGGGCGGGGTTGGAAGGCACCATGTTGGGCCCGGCCCTTTTCAGCGGCCGGGTGGCCGGCGCCTGGGCCGCCCACGGCGCGAATAAGGGGAGGGGATTCGCCGGTAAGTGACACCCTGGCTGATTCCCGGCGCTGATCACCGGGTTGATCCGGTACCGGGCTGATTACCGGCGCTGATTACCGGCGCTGACCTGCCGTCCCCGATAGGGACGCCTGCCGCCCCGGTTGGCCGTGTTTCGGACCCTTTCGGGGGCCGCCCATTGGTTGAGGAAGGATATCATCTCTGCGGCGATGTCTTCGCCGGCATCTTCCTGCAGGTAATGGCCCGCGCCGGGCACCAGTTTGAACCGGCCGTTGGGGACCATCTCCGCGATGCGCTGCCCCTCATCCGCTTTGAACGCCACGTCCCGGTCGGAGAACATCACCAGCGTTGGGATATGCCACTGTTTCAGGACTTGTTCGATCTCCAGCAGGTATTGGTGATTGGGGTGCCGTTCGCTGGTGGGTATCATCTTGGGGAAAGCAGCCACGCCGGCCCTCGAAGCCCCGTTGGGGTGGGGCATCTTGTATTCGGCCTTGGCCTGGGGGTCGAGGGGTGTCTTGAACATGAGCCCCTTGCGAAAGGCCATTTTGCGAAACAGGTCCAGACGCCGGATCAAAAAGCCGGAATAAGGCCGCTGGAATAGCATTTTAAAAAACCACGGAACGGCCATGGGCCTGACCAGGGTGTTGAGGATGACCAGGGAATGGACATTCTCCTGGTTCTCTATGGCGTAACGCAGCCCGATGGGGCCGCCCCAGTCCTGGCCCACCATGGTCACCCGCCGCACCTCAAGCCATTCCACCAGCCCGGTGATCAGCTCGACATGGCGTTTCAACGTGTATTCGGACTCGTCCGTTGGCTTGTCGGAAAGGCCGAACCCCATAAGGTCTGGGACGATACAACGGTAACCGGCCGCCACCAGGGGCGGGATCATTTTCCGGTACAGATAGCTCCAGGTCGGCTGGCCGTGGATCATCAGGATCGCCGGGCCGTTCCCCTCATCCAGGTAATGCAGCCGGACCCCATTCACTTCCAAAAAGTTGCTGGTGAAGGGATATTGGAACCGCTGGTTCAACTCGGTTTCGCTGGGCGATGTCTGGGCGGATCTTTCCACGGCAAAAGGATAACACACAGCGAGGCGCCGGAAACGCCTGGCAAGAGCAGGCCAGATGACTTATACGCCATTTGGCCCTCCGCTTGCCCCCAAACCCCTCGGTTGCTAAACTAGGCGACATAATGCCGTGAGGTACGCTTCGAACGGTTGGGTGGGTTAGGTAGTTGGATCAGGAAGTCAGACCGGATCGGCGGGAAATCAACCAATAGCAGAGGAGCGATATGATCTACGAAGTACGCACCTACGATTTGAAGCCGGGATCGGTGGCCGCGGTTGAGAAGGCTTTTGAGGTGGCATTGCCCGTCCGCGAGAAATATTCCAAGCTGGCGGCGTTTTGGCACACGGATATCGGCCCCCTGAACCAGATCATCCACGTCTGGGGCTACGAGAGCCTGGAAGAGCGCAACGACGTCCGCGCGGATGCCTCCAAGGAAGCCGACTGGCCGCCCAAGACGGAAGGCAACATCGTCAATATGAACTCGGAGATCTGGAACCCGGCTGACTTCATGCGCCCCATGGGCGGCGACCAGGCCCTGGGCGGCATCTACGAGATGCGCACCTACACCTACGAGCCGGGCTCCATTCCCGAGCTGCTTCGAAAATGGGCTGAAGCCATTCCCTACCGGGAGGAGTTCTCTCCCCTGGCCGCCGGCATGTGGACCGAGTTTGGCGGGCTGAACCGGTGGATGCACATCTGGCCGTACAAGGACATGGCCGATCGGGAAAAGGTCCGCACCGCGGCCGCCAAGATCCCCCAGTGGCCCTCGGGCGCGCCGGGCAGGGTCAAACAGGAGAACAAGATCATGGTCCCGGCCTCCTTCTCTCCCATGCATTAGGGCAATAGGACGGCCGTTCTGCGGCAAAGGCCCGCTTACGGCTCTTTGCCGGTGGTTGGCATACCAAAAATCCCCCTTCGTCC
>JADFPM010000174.1 GCA_022562335.1 Chloroflexota bacterium | reverse complement strand
CTCTGTAGCCGTGTTCGGATGCGGCGGTGTTGGCGACGCCGCCATCGCCGGAGCGAAACTGGCCGGGGCCCACACCATCATCGGCGTGGACATCGACGACCGGAAGCTGGAATGGGCCAAGGGGTTCGGCGCCACCCACACCATCAATTCCACGGGAACGGACCCGGTGAAGGCGATTCGGGACATCACCGGCGGCCACGGGGTCAACGTGGCCATCGATGCCGTGGGCAGTCCGGTGACCTACGAGCAGGCCTTTTACGCCAGGGACCACGCGGGCACGGTGGTGCTGGTGGGCGTGCCCAACCCGGAAATGAAGATAGAACTGCCCCTTCTGGAAGTTTTCGGCCGGGGCGGCAGCCTCAAGTCCTCCTGGTACGGCGACTGCCTGCCCTCCCGGGACTTCCCCACCTATATCGACCTGCACCTGCAGGGGCGGCTGGACCTGGACAAGTTCGTTTCAGAGACCATCTCCCTGGGCGATGTCGAAGACGCCTTCCACAAGATGGAGCGGGGAGAGGTCCTGCGTTCGGTGGTGTTGTTTTAGGGGACGATTCGGGCGCCAGTTACCGTTAGCTCCTATTTGATACCCGATGTTAGACCGGGCCAGCCATTGAGGTTGGCCCGATAATATTTTACCGCCTTGGCAATCTGGAGAAAGCAAGCGTACGCCGGAATATCGAAATAAAGAGCCATAACGCAGCGAATTATTCGTTGTACGTTTTGATCTAGAATAGGGGTGGTGCATGTAGATTTGGGTAGATGTTACGGTGTGATGATCTCAGAGCGGGCGGCCAGCTTCCCCTATTCGCCGCTGGCCGGAACCTGCCGGCAAAAACCTCGCCGCCGCGGGGCCGGCCGGCGACCGCTTGAACATCGGCTTGTTGCTATCAAATGCGGAACCGGTTACCCCCAGGTGTAAGTGATGGCGTCCGATCACCGGCCCACCATATTGATCGCCGACGACGAAGAAACCTTATTGAGCCTGATGGAAACCGTGCTGAATAGGGAGGGCAGGTACCGCCTGCTGCTGGCCAAGGATGGGGAAGAGGCATTGGCGATAGCCCGAAGGGAGATGCCCCAGTTGGTCCTTGCCGACGTGTCAATGCCGAAATTAAACGGTTTTGAAGTTTGCCGCCAATTGAAACAGGACCCGGGCACCGCCAAGATAAAGGTCGTGTTGTTGACCGGTTTCGTGGAGGGGTCGTACCGGGCGAAAATGGCCGAGGTTGGGGCCGACGACATTTTTTCCAAGCCCTTCGACATCGCGACGTTCCGCGAGATGTTGGAAGGCCATTGGCTGGGCATCACGCCCGAAGCGTAGACTGCGGCTCCGGGCGTCTTCGTCTAAAACCCCTTGAACCATGAGTTAAAGTTTACCGCCTGCTCCACCGAACCCGTGATCTCCAACCTGCCGTTTCGCGACGCCTGATCTACGTCCAGCCGCCCGTAGATCAGCAATATGTAGTTCCCGGTGTTGCACCGGAACACCGTGTCGGCTTCTCCGCTCCCAGGGTTTTCTATCTGAAACTCGTTGGCATTGACCACCACGTCCTCTTTGACCGCCACCGGTCCGGCGACGTCAAACCGGTAACGGACCGGAACGGGCAGGCCCAGTCCGGGTGAAAATGCCGTCCTCAGCCAACGGGGCACCCGGCCGGCCAGCAAGGCCAGCGGCTCCTCCCCCAAAACCGCCGAATCGTCTATGCCCCAGCGAATATCCCAGCCGTGCACGGCCAACTCTTGCACTCGCAGGGCGACGAAATCCCGGATGGGCATGGGGCCGCGCCGGTGGTAACACGGCTTTTCCCAGTCCTCTTCCTTCAATTTCGCAAGACATTGCCTCAGGGCTTCGTAGCCGGCGCTGAATTTTTCCATCAGGCTGCCTCCCGCCTCCTGGCGGTAGGAGATGGCGGTCTGGGCGATCACCTCTGAGCCGCGCTCGCCGGATGCCAGCGGAGTCTGTCCCGCCGGGGGGCCGGAATCACCGTCAACGGCTCGGGCGATGGAGTTGGCCCAGGTGTTGGCCCCGGCCGATAGGTGGCCCGCCACGTCGGCCACGCTCCAACCCTCGCAGGAGCTGTTCCGGGACCACTGGTCTTCGTCCAACCCGGCCAGGAAATCCCGCAGCCGGGACGCCTCTATCTCCACCAGTTTCACGGTTTCAGTCAGGGAATCAGCCACTTCAAATCCTCCGCGCCAACTCAGGTTTTCCCGCCTTTCTGATTGGCGGGATCATTCAGTCCCCGGCGCTTTCGATCCAAGGATAATCGTAATTTATCTGGCGAGTCAACGGGGCAGTGGGGTTATGCTATACTCGGCCACCAAGAACCAGAGGCATTCACATTTGAATTTCCTAGAAACAAGGGTTATCACAAACGTTGGAGCAGCCCGTGGCTGACCTGCTTAAATCCACCACCAATCCCTTTGGAGGGATTGTCGTCCTGCCGGAAGGTCTGCCCCTAGACCCGAACCGTTTCCGGTTGGAACTTGCCGATTCCGTGGCAGCTTGGAAAGCCGATGGGATCTTGGCAGTGTGGATGGAAGTGCCCATCTCGCTGTCCCAACTGATCCCCGTGGCGGTGGAAGCGGGATTCATCTTTCATCACAGCGCATATGACTATCTGATGATGATTCACCGGATCGTCCCCGATGCCTACTTGCCGCCCTACGCCACCCACTATATCGGGGCCGGCGGCGTGGTACTTAACGAGGCCCGGGAATTGCTGGTGGTCCGCGAGAAGTACGGCTTTCGCGGGCGCCCTCCCGCATTGAAGCTACCCGGCGGCGCGCTCCTTCAGGGCGAGGACTTGGTGGACGCTTTGGAAAGGGAGATCCTGGAGGAAACAGGCATCCGCACCGAGTTCGAGTCGCTGGTCTGTTTTCGCCATCAGCATCAATACCGGTACGGCAAGTCGGACATCTATTTCGTTTGCCGGCTCAACCCCCTGAGCTCCGAGATCGTCATGCAGGCCGAGGAGATCGCCGAATGCCGCTGGCTCCCGGTGGAGGATTTCCTGGCGGCGGACGATATCGGCACATTCAATAAGAGCATCGTCCAGGCGGCCCTGGACAGCCCCGGGATCTCCCCCACCCGGATGGGTGGCTTCATGAACCGGCAGCCGGGCGAGTTTTTCATGCCCAAAACTCCCGGCCAAGGCTGACCGCCAGCCGTCAGCGGCTTCGTTCGTCCCTCGGGCCTATCTCTCCAGGAAAACCCGGCCCCACCTGACATCAAACCCCCTCCGGGCCAGACGGCTTATGCTAAACTTACGCCATGCCTCTCTCCCAGTTTCACCCCATCATCCGCGCCTGGTTCAACGGCAAATTCCAAGGCCCCACCGACGCTCAAGCCCTGGGATGGCCGGCCATCGCCCAGGGCACCCACACCCTGATATCAGCTCCCACCGGGTCGGGAAAAACCCTGGCCGCGTTTTTGACCTGCATCGACTCCCTGGTGCGCCAGGGCCTGGAGCTTCAGAAGTCTAATGAAACGCTGCCCGACACCACCCAGGTGGTATACGTCTCGCCCCTGAAGGCCCTCTCCAACGACATCCAGAAAAACCTGGCCGGTCCCCTGGAAGAGATCCGGGCCCTGGCGGAAGAACTAGGCACGCCATTACCCGAGATCCGCACCGGGCTGCGCACCGGCGACACCAAACCATCGGAACGCCAGAAGATGGCCAAGCGCCCTCCCCATATCTTGATCACCACGCCCGAGTCTTTGTACATACTGCTGACCTCCAAAAGCGGCCGCGAGGGACTGAAACACGTCAAGACTTTGATCCTGGATGAGATCCACGCCGTGGCCGGCAACAAACGCGGTTCCCACCTTGCCCTGTCGGTGGAACGCCTGCGGGCCCTGGCGGAAGACCCCATCACCTGCATCGGGCTATCGGCCACCCAACGGCCCATCGAAGAGGTCGCCCGGTTCCTGGTGGGCAACGGCAGCATCGACGAGCACGGCCACCCGCAATGCCTGATCGTAGACACGGGTCACGGCAGGGAACTGGACCTGGATCTAGCGCTCCCCAGTCTGGAGTTGGGCCCCATCGCCACCCACGAGGTTTGGGGCGAGACCCTGGACACCATCGCCGGTCTGGCCACCAGCCACGAGACGACCCTGGTCTTCGTCAACACCAGAAGGCTGGTGGAAAGGGTGTCCCACCAACTGGCGGAAAGGATGGGCGAAGAAGCGGTGGTGGCCCACCACGGCAGCCTGTCCCGAGCCACCCGGCTGGCGGCGGAAGAAAAGCTCAAGACCGGCCAGGTCAAGGTTTGCGTGGCCACCGCGTCCCTGGAACTGGGCATCGACATCGGCGTCGTTGACCTGGTGGTGCAGATAGGCTCGCCCCGTTCCATCGGCTTGCTATTGCAGCGCATCGGCCGGTCGGGGCACACCGTGGGCGGGACACCCAAGGGCCGGCTCTTCCCTTTGACCAGGGACGAACTGCTGGAATGCACCGCTCTTTTGAGGGGCGTAAACCGGGGAAACCTGGACACCCTGGCGATACCGCCGTGGCCCCTGGACGTGCTGGCTCAACAGATCGTCGCCGCCTGCGCTGCCGAAGAGTGGGGAGAAGACGATCTTTTCCAGCTTTGCCGCGGGGCCTATCCCTACCGTGACCTGCCCAGGGAGAAGTTCGACGAGGTATTGGAGGTCCTATCCAACGGGTTCACCCTCCGCCAGGGCCGGGGTTCGGCCTACCTGCACCGGGACGGCATCAACCACAGGGTGAAGGGGCGGCGGGGCGCACCGATAGCCGCCATGACCAGCGGCGGCGCGATCCCGGACAACGCCGACTATGACGTCATACTCGACCCCGAGGAGACCTTCGTCGGTACGGTCAACGAGGACTTCGCCATCGAGAGCCTGGCCGGCGACGTGTTCCTGCTTGGCAACACTCCCTGGAAGATACGCCGGGTGGAGAAGGGCAAGGTCCGCGTGGAGGACGCCCGCGGTCAGCCGCCCACCATCCCCTTCTGGCTGGGGGAGGCGCCCGGCCGGACCTGGGAGCTGTCCCAGGAGGTCTCGGAACTGCGGGAGGGCATCGACGAACGCCTGGACGACCCCGCCAAGGCCCAGGACTGGGTCGTCGCGGAGTCGGGGGTTGACCGGGAATCCAGCCGGCAACTGGTGGCCTACCTGGAGGAGGGCAAGCGTGTCCTGGGCGTGATCCCGTCCAAGACCAAGGTGGTCGCCGAGCGGTTCTTCGACGAGAGCGGCGGCATGCAACTGGTGATTCACGCCCCCTTCGGCGCCAGGGTCAACCGGGCCTGGGGAATGGCGCTACGCAAGAAGATCTGCCGGTCTTTCGACTTCGAGTTACAGGCCACGGCCACCGACGATGGCCTGAACTTCGCCCTGGGACCCGGCCTATCCATGCCCGTGGACGATGTATTCACCTATCTGAACGAAAGAAACGTCCAGGACGTGCTGGAGCAGGCGATCCTGCAAGCCCCATTGTTCGTGACCCGCTGGCGTTGGAACGCCACCCGGTCCCTGGCCATCCTGCGCCACACCGGCGGGCGCAAGGTGCCGGCCCCTCTGATCCGCATGCGCTCCGAAGACCTGTTGGCCGCGGTGTTCCCGGCCCAGGTCGCCTGCCAAGACAACGCCATGCCCGGCGACATCGAGGTCCCCGGCCACCCCTTGGTGTTCGAGACCATGCGCGATTGCCTCACCGAGGCGATGGACGTGGAGGGCTGCAAGGAACTGCTGAGCGGCATCAGCGATGGCAGCATCGAGATATTCGGCCGGGACACCGTCCAGCCATCGGCCTTCTCCCACCAGATATTGAACGCCGCGCCCTACGCTTTCTTGGACGATGCGCCCTTGGAAGAACGCCGCGCCAGGGCGGTCTCATTGCGGCGGGCGCTGCCAGAGGACTCCCGCGATTTGAGCGCTCTCGATCCCGCCGCGATCCAACGGGAATCGGCCAACGCCT
>JADFPM010000173.1 GCA_022562335.1 Chloroflexota bacterium | reverse complement strand
TGATGATCGACGCTGTCGGGTGTGGGATCACGTCTCCATGCTACTGCCGGCGTTCCGGAGACAGCAAGGAAACCCCGTGCGTCTGGCGTGACTGCACCGTGCTATAATCCGCCATCTACCCACCAATCACACACGGCGGACCGGTGAATATGCTGAGCCCCTACACCGTCTTGGACTTGACCGACGATCACGGCGAACTGGCCGGGATGATGCTGGGCGACCTGGGCGCCAACGTGATCAAGGTCGAGCCGCCGGAAGGGTCCACCAGCAGGCGCATGGGCCCGTTCATAGACGACCTGGTCAATGGCGGCCAAACCGCCTCCCAGTCCCAAGAAGCCAGCCTCCACTACTACGCCTTCAACCGCAATAAACGGGGGATCATATTAGACCTCGAGGCGAAAGCCGGCCGGGAGGCGCTTCTAAAACTGGCTGAAACCGCCGACTTCGTCATTGAGTCGGCCCCTCCCGGCCGGATGGCCGAACTGGGGTTGGGCTTCGATTCATTGAAGGCGGTCAATCCTCGAATCATCTATGTTGCCATCACCGCCTTCGGCCAGGATGGGCCCTACTCGGGAATGGCTGCCAGCGACCTTACCCTGGCCGCTATGGCAGGGCCCATGAGCCTCCAAGGCGTGCCGGAAAGGGCCCCGGTGCGGATTTCGGTCCCCCAGGCGTGGCTCCACGCTTCGTCCGAGGCCGCCGTGGCCGCGTTGACGGCCCATGCGCTTATGATTCGGACTGGAGAAGGCCAATTCGTGGACGTTTCCGCCCAGGCGGCCATGGTATGGACCATGCTCCACGGGATGTCGGCCCACGCCATTCAAGGTTACGACTTCAACCGGGAAGGGTCGGACGTTCAACTTGGGCCCGTGACCCTCCCCGTCGTATACGAGTGCGCCGATGGGCACGTGGTGCTGATCACCAGCGGGGCGGTTTTGACCAAGATGGTCCACTGGTGGGTGGAAGAGGGTATCGTGCCGGCCGATTGGATCGACGCCGAGGACTGGCCCACCTACGAGCGCAGGCTTTTGTATTTGGAGCCCATGAACAAAGACCTGAACCAAGTAGTGGACGCCGCCCGGCGCTACGTGGCAAATAAGACCAAGCAGGAGTTGCTGGAGTTGGGGCTCCGGGAAGGAGTCACGCTGGCCCCCGTGAGCAACATGGAAAACCTGGTGCGATTCCGCCATCTGGAAGACCGGGAATACTGGTTGAGCGCGCCGTTGCCCGGAGGCGGCGAAACCACCGCGCCGGGAGCGTTCGTCAAACTATCGGAAACCCCGATGTCCGTTCGCCATAGGCCTCCCCATCTGGGCCAGCACAACCAGGAGGTCCTGGGCGGGACCCTGGGCCTGTCCGACAGCCAAATCGCCTCGGCCGCGGGGCGATAATGAGCGTCATGCCTGGTCAATTGCCATTCGAAGGTGTCAAGGTGGCCGACTTTTCCTGGGTAGGGGTGGGACCGAAGACGGCCAAATACCTGGCCGACCACGGGGCCACCGTGGTGCGGGTGGAGTCAGAGACCCGCGTCGACATCCTGCGGACCGCCGGTCCCTATAAAGACGCCGAGCCTGGGCCCAACCGCTCGCATTTGTTTGGGGACTGGAACACGTCCAAGCTGGGGTTGACCCTAGACCTGAAAACCCCCGAGGCCATTGAGGTTGCCAAGCGGCTCATCGCCTGGGCCGACGTCTGCCTGGAGAGCTTCACCCCCGGGACCATGGACGACCTGGGCATCGGATACCAGGTGGCTAAGTCCCTTAACCCATCCATCATAATGGTCAGCACCTGCCTCATGGGCCAGAACGGCCCGGCGGCGCCTTTCGCCGGGTACGGGTTTCACGCCTCGGCCATGGCTGGATTTTACCAACTCACCGGCTGGGCCGATCTCCCCCCCGACGGGCCCTGGGTCGCCTACACCGACACCATTTCCCCCCATTTCCTGGCGGCGGCGATGATGGCGGCCATGGACCACCGCCGCCGAACGGGGCAAGGCCAACACATCGACGCCTCCCAACTGGAGATGTCGTTGCATTTCCTGGCACCCCAGATCATGGACTTTAACCTCAGCGGACGGCAGGTGTCCCGCGACGGCAACCGGCATGAATCGGCCGCTCCCCAAGGGGCGTATCCCAGCCGGGGAGACGACCAGTGGTGTGCCATCAGCGTGGAAAATGACGAGCAATGGCGCAGCTTATGCCTGGCGATGGGCCAGCCCGCGTGGGCCCGTGACGCCGGGTTCCAAACGTTGCAAGAGCGACGGCAACGCCATGACGAGATCGATGAGCGCATAGCGGCTTGGACCTCTGGGAAGACCTCCAAGGAAATCATGGACGAACTTCAAGCAGTGGGCGTTCCGGCGGGCATGGTCCAGCGGAGCAGCGGCCTGCATCAAGACCCGCAGTTGAAGCATCGTGGTTTTTTCCGCCATCTGGACCACCAGGAGATGGGCAACGTTCCCTATAGCGGTGACCAGTTCAAGATTCAGGGATACGAAGGCGGTCCCCGTTTCGCCGCGCCCTGCCTGGGCCAGCATAACGAGATGGTCCTAAAAGACCTGTTGGGCATGACCGATGATGAGGTGGTCGAACTGGTGATCGCCGGGGCCATCACCTGACGGCCTGAACCGGCGGATCAAACCGGCGGATCAAACCGGCCGGTTCAAACGACTTTGGCCCCCAGGATCTTTTCCAAATGTGCCAAAGCCCACGTGTGGGCGCCGGGGTCGAAGGTGGCGACGCAGTCGGCCGGAACTTCCACGGCGTAATCCCGGTTGCGGGCGTCGCTGGCGGTGTGCATCACGCAGATATCGGTGCAGACACCGCAGATGATCACTTTCTCAGGGTTCAGATCTTCCAGCCGCTGGGCCAGGTCGGTGTTGAAGAACCCGCTATACCGGTTCTTGGGCACTATGTTTGACCCGGCGCCGGACCCGGTGACGAACTCTTGCAGCTCTGGGATCACGTCCGGTTCTTCGGTCCCCTTGACGCAGTGCACCGGGAAAACCTGGAACTCCAGGTCGTCGGGATCGTGGTGGTCGGATATGAACAGCACCTGGGAACCCGCCTGCCGTTCCCTCTCCAGCATCGCTCTGACGGTGGGGATGATCTTTCGGGAATCGTCGCCGCAGTAGAGGTTGTGGCCCGGCTCCAGAAATCCTTTAACCATGTCTACCACGAGAACTACGTTGGGCATTTCGTCCTCCATATGGTTTTGCCCCGTTGGCCGCAGTTGGTCCTCTCACCTTGTAGCCCTCAACTCTACGCCTCCACGGAAGCAGGCTCAAGCCTCAGTGGATTTAAGGCCGGGTGTTACCATTCTTACGACAAGCCAGGTGTTTCCCGTTCGCCCTGAGCCAGTCGAAGGGCAGCCCGGTGGTTCGACAAGCTCACCATGAACGGAGCTAATTGACTACCTGGGATGATCGAAAGATCAAGGGGGTTCAGGCTCGGGCAGGTTCAAACCTCCCGGTAGGGCACCACGGTTATTCCCGAGGCGTCCAGGGTGAGCAAGATCCGGTCGCCGGGGGCGCCGGCGATGCGGCGGCGGGCGTCGGCCAACTGCTCATCGGTCAAGTTGAAAATTGCCTCTCCGGCGTCCAGCCGCTGCCACAGGCGGATGGGTGACCCCAAATGCGCCTCCAGCCGGCTGATCACCGTCTGGGCCGCGGCCGGCGCCACGGCGATGACATTTTTCAGTATCCTGGGCTCCTCCGGCGCAACGTCTTGGGTATCGGCCAGCGCCCGCCGGTCTTCCTGCAATACCAGCCAATGATAGAACCCCACGGCCCCGGCCATCAACGCCATGCCCAACGGCAGTTTGATCTTTTGTATGACGGTGATTGAAAGGTTCGCCTCCAGCACATCCTTCAACACCATGAACAGCACCGCGCTTACGCTGCCCAACACTATTAGGACCGCCACGCCGAAGACGAGATAAACGAACACCCGGCGGGATAGGGCGGCCAATTCCTCGGTCCCTCCCCTGGCAACATCCCGTTGGGCTCCGAACCAATGGTAGGCCCACAACGGACCTCCCACCGCCAGCAAGGTCAGGGCCAGCGCCAGTTGCCCGCGCCACCACAACGCTCCCGCCAGTTCCTTACCTCCCAGGGGAACGATGGACCCGGCGCCCACTCCGGCCAAGGCCACCAATCCCGTGCCCAATGCTGCCAAGGCGACGGCGGACACCAGGTAGCGGTAGACCCGCCGGGCCGCCGGCAGGGACCCGATGGCCCGAGATTCTTGTTGCATCACCGCCCAGTGATAACCCCACAGTCCTCCCCCAGCAAAAAGCGCGGCCAGGGTTCCGGGCAAAAATCGGAAATAGTCGTCGGCGCCGCCGAAATCCGGCCTGCCGAAGGACCACGAAAGCAACCGGAACAGAACGATGCTAAGGGACACCACCACGGTGGCGGACCCTGCCAATATGGCGAACAGGTAAAGGTAAACCTGCCGCACGCCGGTGGCGGTTTCAGAGCGGGGAGGCCGGGCCGCCCGGTGCCAGTGCCACCACCAAAAGACGCCGCCGGTGACGGCGATGGCCAAGGCCGTTTTCAAAGCGCCGCTCCATAGCCCAGCACCGGTGGACGCCAACAGCTCGGTGGTGAATATGGCATCGTAGGCAGGCAGGATCAGGCGCTGGAGCATGATGCCCAGTCCCACCAGCAGCATGACCAGACCGGCCAGTGAGACGCCGTAGACGTACAAAGGCCCCACGGCGTCGGTTGCCGGATGGCTTTGCTTCTCCAGGTCCACCTGGCGCCAGTGGAAGGCCCAGACCAGCCCCCATACCAGGGGCAACGCTATATGAAGCCCATTGAATTCATGGGCGCCCAGCCACCAGCGGAACAGGGCCACGAACCCAAAGGCGGCCGCGGCGGCGGAAACGGCCAATACCAGGTACAGATAGACCCGCCGGGCCAGCGCCTGGGTTTCCCAGGGCACCTGCCTGATGGCTTTCCGGGCCAGGTTCCAGTGGAACAGCCAGATGGGAACACCCACCGCCGTCAGCGCCAATGCCAGGGCCAGTTGGGTCTGGCCCCGGGAAAAAATGTCCCTTCCCAGCAGCGTATCCCCCGCCGAGTCGATGAGCAGGAAAACGCCGGTTGCCGAGGCCATCAAGGCGGCAAAAGAGATGCCATAGAAATACAGGCGCTTGAGGGTGCCGATCCCCGGATCTACGCCGTTTCCCGAGCGGCGGCGAACCAACAACACCACCGCAACGATAATTGCTGCTAGCACCAGTAGCGGGATCATGTTAGTGACCATCCCAAAAACGATTCCCATAGATATCCACCTCTGCTAACGCGCCGGTTCGGGCGGGAGCGGTTTCTCGGCCGGTTTGCAAAACCTCATGGGCCAGGGCGGCTCAACGAAGGCCCACCGGCCAGCGGTCTGCTTCAAGACGAACCGCTCACCGTGGGAATACTCATTGACGCCGAAGGGGGACGAAACCTGAAAACGGGTGATGCGGACGTGCACTTCCACCCGGTCTTCCACTTCTTTCGTGTCGATCAGTGTCACCCGAAGGTCCTCGGTTTCCGCGAAACTGCCCATGAATCCGCTCCTGTAACCGCCGCTGCGGTTACCGCTCAGGGAATCCCGGAAGCGCTGAGTGTCGCAGTTTTCCTGTATCTCGGGGGCGATGTAGCCATAGGCGGCCTCGGTTTCCCCATTCTCGAGAGCCAGCAGGTACCGGTGGACCGTCCCTTCCGCGGTCCCTTCGGGCAAGAGGGACGGCCCTCCCCGCCGGTCCACCAGGGCGATGATAATGCTGACAGCGGCCAGGACCGCGATCCCCAGGGCCAAGCCGGCCAGCCACTTTGATGAAGCAGTCTTTAGAATGATAGTTCCCCCTTATTGAGCACGTTAATCAGCGGCCTGCTGATCGGCGCCACGTTATTTTTGCGTTCATATCCATTTTAGGGGGAGCCGCCTCGCCGGTTAAAGGTACAAATGCACCATTCTCTACC
>JADFPM010000172.1 GCA_022562335.1 Chloroflexota bacterium | reverse complement strand
CCCATCACGGCGATCTCGGCAGAAGGCCAAACCAGGTTGATGTCCGGACGCAGGTGTTTGCTGCTCATGACGATGTAGGCCCCGCCATAGGCTTTGCGGGTGATGATGCAAACCTTGGGCACCGTGGCCTCGGCGTAGGCGTAGATCAGCTTGGCGCCGTGGCGGATGATGCCACCGTGTTCCTGGGTTACGCCGGGCATGAAACCGGGCACGTCCACCAAGGTCACCAGGGGAATGTTGAAGCAGTCGCAAAATCTAACAAACCGAGCCGCCTTGATGGATGCGTCTATGTTCAGGACGCCGGCCAGGTAGTTGGGCTGGTTCCCGACAAACCCCACCGACCTGCCGTTAAAACGGCCGAATCCAACCACGATGTTGGGAGCAAACCCCTGGTGGACCTCCAAGAAATCCTCATCGTCCACCACGCGGTAGATGATGTCCCGCATGTCGTAGGGACGGTTGGAATCGTCGGGTATCAGGTAGCGCAGTTCGGGGTCTTGCCGGGACGGGGAGTCGGTGGTAGCCACCGATGGAGTATCTTCCAGGTTGTTGGATGGCAGGAACGACAGCAGGTGCCGCACGTCGGCCAGGCACTCTTCCTCGGTTTCCGAGACGAAGTGGGCCACTCCGCTGCGGGTGGCGTGGCTGGCCGCCCCGCCCAACTCCTCGTGGGTGACTTCCTCGCCGGTGACCGCCCGTATGACGTCGGGGCCGGTGATGTACATCTGGCCCATGCCCTGGACCATGAACACGAAATCGGTGATGGCCGGGGAGTATACCGCGCCACCGGCCGCCGGCCCGACTATGACCGATATCTGGGGGACCACTCCGGAGAAAAGGGTGTTCCTCAAAAATATATCGCCGTAGGCGGCCAGGCTTCCCGCGCCTTCTTGGATGCGCGCGCCACCGGAATCGGCAAAGCCGACGACGGGGCACCCAGTCTTGGCGGCCAGGTCCATGATCTTGCAGATCTTTTCGCTCACGACTTCCGAGAGAGATCCGCCGAAGACGGTGAAATCCTGGGCAAAGGCAAATACCTGCCGGCCTTCCACCCGGCCATATCCGGTGACCACCGCGTCTCCCAAGAACTTGCTGTCGGCCAGGCCAAAATCCGTGGTGCGGTGGGTGACGAAGGAGTCCATCTCCTGAAAGGTCCCCTCATCCATCAGAAGGGCCAACCGCTCCCGGGCGGTCAACTTGCCCCGGCTGTGCTGCTGGTCGATGCGGTTTTGACCGCCGCCTTTCTGGGCTTGCTGGCGAAGTTCCGCCAGGTCGGCCAATCTCTGGTCCATCGCGCGGTTTTCTGAGGTCAACGGGACTCCGAGGAGCGCGTGGCAACTTTGGGCCACGGCCGGGTTTGGTCCACGACTAAGAATGGCACCATCCTAGCAGACGGGATTTCCCCCTGCAAGGCGAAGGGCAGCCAGGAAATTCGGCCAACCGCTTCCCGGCCAAGGGATGCTAAAATTGTACCCGTGGACGCTGTAGCAAGGAACCAGCTGAACATCTGGTATTTTGAAAGAACAAGCTGATATTCCATGACCCGACCAACCACTCTCTCCCAACTCAATGTCGCCCATGGCCAACCCCTGGTGTGGGGGCGGCGCACCTACATCATGGGCATCATCAACGTGACGCCCGATTCCTTTTCCGGAGACGGCCTGGTGGGTAACCTAGATGCCATAGTCCGGCGGGCGGTAGAATTTCAAGAGGCGGGGGCCGATTTCATCGACGTCGGCGCCGAATCCACCCGCCCCGGCAACCAGCCCATGGGGGCCGCCGAGGAGCTGGAACGGCTGCTTCCGGCGCTGAACGCCCTGGCCGGCAGGGTCGAGATCCCCATCAGCGTGGACACCTACAAAGCAACCGTGGCCCGCCGGGCATTAGAAGCCGGCGCAACGATGATCAACGACGTTTGGGGGTTGAAGGCGGACCCGGACATCGCCCGAGCCGCCGCCGAAACCGGAGCGCCACTGGTCCTGATGCACAACCAGGAAACCACCCATTACCAGGACCTTCTGCCCGATATACTTCGAAGCCTTTCTCAGAGCAAGCAAACAGCCCTGGACGCCGGCGTGCCGGAAGACAACATCATCCTGGACCCCGGCATCGGTTTCGGCAAAACGGCCGAGCACAATCTGGTGATCCTACGCCGGCTGAACGAGTTTAAATCCCTGGGCAGTCCCCTGATGGTGGGCACGTCCCGCAAGTCCACCATCGGGCGGGTGCTGGACCTGCCGCCGGACCAGCGGCTGGAAGGAACGGCGGCCACGGTGGCCCTGGCCATCGCCGGGGGCGCCGATATCGTCCGGGTCCACGACGTGGCGGAAATGGTCCGGGTTTGCCGTATGAGCGACGCGGTGGTCCGGGGCTGGAGGCCCGACGGTTGGACCGGGTGACAGTTTATCTGGGGTTGGGCTCAAACCTGGGTTGCCGCGAGAGAAACCTGGCCGAGTGCGTCCGGCGCCTGTCCGGCCAGCCCCCATCCAACCAAGACGAGATAGCGGCGCCAGATGGATCGTTCAAACCGGGAGACCTGCACCTGGTCCAGTCTTCGGCCACCTACGAAACCGAGCCCTGGGGAATCACCGGTCAGGGGCCCTTCCTCAACCTCGTATTGGAAATGTCCACGGCCCTTCCACCCGAAAAACTGCTGGCCGGCGTCAAAGGACTGGAGAGCCATTTGGGACGTAAACCCGGAGAAAGGTACGGACCCAGGCTCATCGACATCGACATACTGCTTTACGGCGAGGAGATCGTGGACTTGCCCGACCTGCAGATCCCCCATCCAAGGCTGCACCAACGGGCCTTCGTCTTGATCCCGCTGGCCGAGATCGCCCCAGAACTGATCCATCCCGTGTTGGGAATATCCATTGGCGATCTGGCCGTCGGGGTTGAGGGCAATGACGGGGTGAGAAAGTGGTCCGAACGAGGTTGAATCTGACGATTGGACCCGACTGACGCTCGTGTCCGGGTGTTGGTCAGTCTCCTGAATGATCACCTCGTAACGATACCCTCTTTTCGATTGATCCACCCTGCCGGTTGACAATCCATCCGGACTATCGGATATTTGACTCTGTAAAAATGGGCTACCCCCGCGAAGCGCCCTCTACCATAAAAAGGTTCCCGGTGGATGGATCCGGATGTTTGGCCGGAAGTACACCGGTGGCTCACCCAAAGCAATCGACTAGGAGAGACTAGGATGGCAGACAAACAACTTACGTTTAGAAACGACGCGCATACCAGCCTCATGCGTGGCGTGGACGAGTTGGGCCGGGTGGTGGGACTGACCTTGGGTCCCAGCGGCCGCAATGTGATTTTGAGCCGGATGTTCGGCCTGCCCATAGTTTGCAGCGACGGGGTGACCATCGCCAAAGAGGTGGAGCTTCCCGACGCATACGAAAACATGGGGGCCCAACTGGTCAAGGAAGCTGCTTCCAAAACCAACGACACCGTGGGCGACGGCACAACCACCTCGGTGGTCCTGGCCCGGGCAATGGTGCGGCAGGGATTTATGAACGTGGCCGCGGGCGCCAACGGGATAGGCCTGAGGTCGGGTATCGAGCAGGCAGTGGCCGCGGTGGTGGAAGAACTGAAAAAGATGGCAGTACCCGTTAAAGACAGAGATCAGATCGCCAGGGTGGCCGCCCTGTCCGCCCACGAAGATGCCATCGCCGAATTGCTGGCCGATGCCATGGAAAAGGTGGGTAAGGACGGTGTGATCACCGTCGAAGAGTCGAAGACCCTGACCGATGAATTGGAGATCGTGGAAGGCGTGCGGGTGGACCGGGGATTCCTTTCTCCCCACTTCGTCACCGACACGGAAAGAATGGAAGTGGCGCTGGACAACCCGCAATTCCTATTGACCGACCAGAAGATCAGCTCCCCCAACGACATCGTCCCGATAATGGAGAAGGTCATCAACGCCGGCGCACGGCCACTGGTGATCATCGCCGAGGACGTGGACGGAGAAGCGCTGGCCACCCTGGTGGCGAACAAAGCCCGGGGCACCCTCGCCTGCGTCGCCATCAAAGCGCCGGGATTCGGCGACCGCCGCAAGGCGCTGCTGGAAGACATGGCTATCGTTACCGGCGCCACCGTCATCAGCGCCGACACGGGTCTGCGGCTGGACGGGGCTGAGGTGAGCCATCTGGGGTCTGCCCGCCGTGTGGTGATCAATAAAGACGAATCCACCATCATCGAAGGACGTGGCCCGGCCCAGGCGCTGAAAGACCGGTCGGAGCAACTTAAGATACAGATCGAAGAGACCAATTCGGATTACGACCGGGAAAAGCTCCAAGAGCGCCTGGCCAGCCTGGTCGGCGGGGTTGCCGTCATAAAAGTTGGCGGCGCCACCGAACCCGAGGTCCATGAAAGAAAATCCCGTACCGAAGACGCATTGTCCGCGACCAGAGCTGCCGTAGAAGAAGGGATCGTGCCCGGCGGCGGCGTGGCCATAGTACGGGCTGAGCAGGTTCTGGAAGACCTGGCCAAGACGCTTTCCGGCGATGTGGCCGTGGGCGTCAGGCTGGTTCGTGAAGCTTTGAGCGCACCCTTGATCCTGATAGCCGACAACGCGGGACATCCGGGAGAGGTGGTGTTGGACGGCGTCCGCAAAGGCGAGGGAGACTGGGGGTTCGACGCAGAGAAGGGCGAATACTGCCATATGATTCCAGCCGGCATCGTCGATCCCGTGAAGGTCACCCGTTCGGCCCTGGAGAACGCGGGCAGCATAGCCGGCATGATGCTGACAACCCAGGCGATAATCACCGAGATACCCGAGGAAGTGCCTCTGCCCCAGGACGTGCAAGACTTCATGCACGACTAGCTCCTTCTGATAATCGGCGTTGCCAATCCCGTTCATGGTGAGCCCTCCGTCCGCCACAGGCGGATTAGGACGGGCCTGTCGAACCACCGGCCCTTGGGCCCTTCGACAAGCTCAGGGCGGGCGCGTAGACCTCACGGGTAACGCGGATTTCAACCGCTGACGGCGGGCTGAATCGTTTGGCGGGTTATTTTGAATCAGCTTATGATCGGCGCTGCATTGGACAAGGAATCCCTGGGACGGTTGTTCCAATCCAAACCATCGTTGGTGGAAAACTACCTCTCGTTGGAACAACAACTCCAGCCCAACGGATTCGACCTCACCCTGAATAGCGTCTCCCGCTTGTCCAGTCCCGGCAGCATGGGAGCTGCCCCGGACGACCGGGAGCTTTCCAACTCCGAACCCCTGGATTTTGCACCCGGCGGCTGGTTGGAACTGGCGCCGGGGCCCTACCTTATCGATTTCAACGAGACCGTGAACCTGCCCCTGGACGTCATGGCCCTGGGCCGGACCCGCTCCAGCCTGCTGCGCAGCGGCGTGGCCATCCATACCGCCGTTTGGGACGCCGGATACCGCGGCCGCTCCCAGGCGCTCATGGTGGTGTACCAACCCGACGGGTACCGGGTGCAAAAGGACGCCCGCCTGCTGCAACTGGTCTTCTACCGTCTGGCCCAGCCCGTGAGCGAAGGATATCAAGGCCGGTTCCAGGGCGAGAATATTTGAACGTCCCACCGATATCTTGTGCTTGGTTTGACGGACGATCAGCGGCATGAGCGGGTCAACGGCGGACGCCACAGCCATCGTCAAAGAGTGCGCCTTGGAGGCAGGTTTCGACCTGGTGAAGGTGACCTCGGCCGATGTGTTCGTCCGCGACCGTGAAGCCGCATTGGAACGGATCAACACCGGGTTGATGGATGGGCTCCCCTGGTACACCGAGAGCCGGGTGCTGAAAGGCTCCGACCCCCGCCAATTGCTGGCGGGCGCCCGTTCGGTCATCAGTTTGGGATTGAGCTATTTCGTATCCGGCAATGGCGATCCCGCACCGCCGGATGCAAAATCTGACGCACCATCGATTGGGACGGGTAAAGTGGCCCGCTACGCCCGGGGAAGGGATTATCACCGGGTCATGAAGTCCCGGATGCGGGATTA
>JADFPM010000171.1 GCA_022562335.1 Chloroflexota bacterium | reverse complement strand
GGAACGGTAGAAGGGCGTGATCTGGTCCCGAGGGCTGCCCGAATCGTGGGTGATGATGGCCTCTTCCGGGGGCACGGTATGCATGAAATCCCAGATGACGCGGTAGGGGCTGATGGGCCGGTCGTTGCTGGTCAGCTTGTGGGTCCAATCCGACAGCCAGGCGTCCCGCTCCGCCTGGATCTCCCGGACGGTGGCGTCGTCGCCCTGGCGGGTGGTCCCGACGATCTCGCGGCAAGCCTCGATCATCTGGCGCAGTATCAGCTTGGCGTCGCCCACCAATGGCAGGTCGATGTTGTAATCTTTGTTGATGTCCCTGGGATCGTTGGTGGCCTGGATCAGCGTCTTGCCCGGGGGCAGGTTCATGCACATGCCGTGTCTGGTGAAGCTGGTGCCGATGCCGAACATGACGTCGGACCGCCGCACGAAGTGGTGGAGCGGCCCGGACATGACGCCGGAACCGCTGCCCAATGCCAGGGGATGGACCTCCGAAAAGGCGCTCTTGCCCAGAAGGGTGCTCATCACCGGGACCTGCAGGAGTTCGGCCAATTCGGTCAGTTCAGATGACGCCTGGGCGTACATCACCCCCTGTCCGGCCAGTATCACCGGGTATTTGGCCTGGCACAGCGCCCGGGCGGCGGCTTCCACGTCCCGGGGGTCGGCCTGGCTCACCATGGAGCGGCTGGGCTGGTAGTAGAAGGCCTCCTCGCTTACCTCTTGCAAGGCCACGTCGGCCGGGGTCTCCACCATCACCGGTCCCGGCCTGCCCTGGCGCAACGCCGCGAACGCCCGGCGGATGACGTCGGACACCCGGTTGGGCGTATTGATCTGCTCTATGCTTTTAGTCACGCTGGCATAGCTGACCATGGAGTCGAAGTGGGGCAGGATGCCGTGGCGTTCGGTGGGGTGTCCCAGGGGCAAAATCAGCATGGGCGTTCCGTCGGAATAGGCGGTGGCCACGCCGGCGAATGCGTTCTCGGCGCCGGGCCCGTACTGCATGGCGAAGACGCCCATGCGCTCGCCGTTGGTGACCCGGCTGAAGCCGTCGGCGATGCCCACGCCGACCCTTTCTTGGCGGCACACTATGGGCCGTATCCCGGCTTTGGCCGCCGCCTCGATCACCGGTGTGGTGGGAAAGCAGCTTAGATATTCCACACCCTCGCGCTTCAATATCTCGGCGATAGCTTCTATGGTGTTCACAGGTTCACTCCTTGAGCGTTTAATCAGCTAGTTGCCGCCGCGGGTCTGGCGCGAAAAAGGACCGGGACCGGCGGCCCGTGTTGGGAACCTTGGAAATCAGGGGGAGTATATCACCGGACATAACGCAGTGGGGACACCGCGTGGAGATGGTCTGCCCGGATGGAAGACCGGGACCCGGCTACTTGCCGTGGCAGCGCTTGTATTTCTTGCCGCTGCCGCAGGGGCATTTCTCGTTGCGGCCTATCTTGTGGCCGGCGTCCTGGACGATGTGGCGTTTCTCATCGCATAGCGCGCAGGTGCAGGCGGTGGGATGTTCGGCGTACCAGTTGGGTCTAACCATTCTTCAACCTTTCTCTGTTGGGGCCTGGCCATCATTGGTGGCAGGGTCCACGACAATGTTAAACACCAACCGCCTGCAGGTCAAAGATGGCGGCTCTTTAGGCCCAGGGATGCGATACGATCCGAAGGATGCGATACGACCCGAAGCAAACGATACAATAGGGCCTGCCAAGACCAGTTGCGGTCGAAATGGAGTAGCAATCACCCATGTCTAAATTGATTTACGGCGATCGGGTTGGCAAAACCGCGGTCCTGGCGCCGGGTGCTTCCGCCATTATCTTCGATGAAGCCAGGGAAAAGGTGCTATTGACCCGCCGAACCGATAATGGCCGCTGGTGCCTGCCCGGGGGAGGGATGGATCCCGGTGAAAGCGCCGCTGAAACCTGCGTGCGGGAAACCCTGGAGGAGACGGGCCTGGAGGTACGGGTGACCAGGCTGGTGGGCATTTACACCAGCTCAGACATGATAATCGAATACGCCGACGGCAACCGGGTCCAGCCGGTGGCCTTCAGTTTCGAAGCGGAGATCACCGGCGGGGAGCTGGGTTTGAGCGATGAGACCACCGAATTCGGGTATTTTGCCATCGAAGGTCCGGGCGGGCTGGACGGACTGGACCTGATGGAGCACCATCTCCAACGAATTCTTGACGCCGCCGAGAACCGGGAAGCCACGTTTATCAGATAGCGCCGATTGGAGTTGCCGGCCCCCGGGTCAACCGGCTTCGCGCCTTGGTCTGACAAACGCGAAACGGTAGTCGGCGGACCAAGGGTCGTCGAAACCTTCCAGGCCCAGCTCGCGCCGGCCCGAGTTGCTCCAGAGGCAGAAGCAGTCCCGGCGGCCGTAGAAACCTTCCCATGGTTCGTGAAGGAACGCCACCGGTCCCTCCAACTGCACATCGGGATGTTGGATCCCGAAGTAAAGCGCGTCCTCATACTTGGGCCGCTCCAGGCCCATGCCGGCGGCTTCACTTATCATTTCTTCGGTGGTGACCTGGCGGCCAAACCCCAGGAGCACAATCTCCCTGGTGCCGCCCATCCCAAATTGCCGAGCAGGGAAGTTGGCGGTAACGGCCTGGGAATGGGCCCACGCGTAATTCCCGGCCTCCACCAGTTCCTCGGTCGACCGGCCGTCGCCGGCGTTGATGGGGTAGAGGTCCATAGGTCTCTCTAACCTTTGGAAAGTTGCAACGCCAGGCCGGCAAAGGCGTTGGCAAACCGGCTGATGGATTCCACGTCGACGTCTTGAGGCCAGCGGTCGGATTCCAGGTGGAAAAGCGCGCTGCGCCCGACCAACGCGGCAACCCGTCCGCCGCCCCGGGCCACGACCTGGGACTCGGCCCCAACGGTGGTTCCATCAGGCGCGGGCGCCGCCGGAGAAGCCCCGGCGTCTTCTAGGGCCCTTTGGGTCTGGGCCTTGAGCCCGTCGTCGGTGGCCGAGAACCGGCTCTCCAGACCCACGTCGGCCCCGAAGTGGAGCCAGGCATGCGCGCCTTCAACCAGGCCGGGACGCCGCTCCAGGAAATCGTCGATCCCCAGCAGGCCCAGCTCATGGGCGCTGGTGGCGACGAATATCACGTCCCTCTGGGGCTGAGATTGAACCACCTTCCGCATCACCTCAAGCCAGCAGGCCAACCCGGCGCCCCTTTCCGAAGCGCAATGCCACCAGCCGCTCCGGGGCGTCATAACCATCATGGGCGGAAGATCTTGGCCGCTGCCCTTGACCAGACCGGTGACGTTGAAAGACTCGGAAGCGATGCGTTGGGCCGATGCCACCAGCCGGGCCGGGGAGTTGCGCCGGGCGCATCCCGCCAGCCATTCCTTCTCTTCGCTGCTGACCTGAAGCACCGGGGGGCCAAAGGGTTGGCGGAAATCCGGGGCGTTGGTTGCCATCAGTCCCGGCTTTTCCCCCACGGTCACGGCCACCAGGGCTTGGTGGCCTCCCGACCGGCTGAGTTTACGGTATTTCTGGAATTCCTGGTTGGCTTGGGCGCCCAGGGGGCCGGCGCCGCGCATCACTTCGCCCAGGCCGATCTCCGCGTCCGAACCGATGGGGCCGATGCGTCCCGAGATACCCTCGTGGGATGTGAACCCGCCGTCGAAGAAAGGCAGGCCCTCGATGCGGCGCCCTTCCACTTCCAGGTAACAATCCTGGGGAACGACGCGGTTGAACTCGAAGCGTTCAAGCTCCAGATCCAAGCCCAAACCGCGCCCCTTCTCGGCCAGCCAGCGGGCGGACTCATGGTCCACCTCGGTCCCCGTCCGGTGCCAGCCCTGGGCGTCGAACTCCTGGATGATTTTAGATATACGCTGTTTCTGGTTCACTCGGTTGCTCCAGGGTGAGGGGTTGAGTTCCCGGTGCTCACCGGGTGTACCCGTTCATTGATTTGACAGGTAATCTTAACCATGTCGACTCGGCGGGACATCGTTACGGTCTAGGGAGCGCGCGAATTCTCTATCCGCAGCGCCCAGGGCTTGAGGACGGCGTAGAGGGCGTCGTTCAGGGGGGTGGGCACGCCGGCCTTTTTGCCCAGGCGGATCACCGTGCCGGTGAGGCCGTCCAGTTCCACCGGGTTGCCCTCCTGAAAGTCTTTGGCCAGGGATGCCCGTCCCTGGGCCGGAAAGCTATCCATGGTGGTCATGGCCCAATCCAGGGAGCCGTCCATGATGGGCGCGCCCAGGGCCCGGCCCACCGCCAGGGTTTCTTCGATGGTGGCCCGGATCAACTCCCGGGTTTCCGGGATGGACCGCATCTCCTCATAGCCGGTGTTGGTGGCGGCGTTCACCGCGGCCGACCCGGCGATGTAGGCGAACTTTCTCCACTGTATACCCGGCATGTTCTCCGCCAATTCCACCCGCCAGCCGGCATCCTGGAATACATTGAGCAGGTTTTCCCCCCGGGGTGTGATGCCCGGTTCCAGTTCGCCGAAGACGGCCGTCCCGGGACCGCCCTGGGTGACCACGCCCGGCTCCTTGATCCGGCCTTCCATGTACACCGACCCGATCATCACCGGACCGGCTCCTAACGCTTCCGCCAGTTGGTCGCCGTTGTCTATCCCGTTCTGCAGCGTCAATATCACCGTGTCCGGTCCCACCATGGGCCGTACGGTTTCGATGGCCGGGGCGTTGTGGTACATCTTGACGGTGAACAGGATAAGGTCTTGGATGCCGGCCGCCGCCGGGTCATCGGTGGCCGTCCCCGGTGCGGTGAAATCGCCGTCCAACTGGGATTCGACCCGCAGGCCGTTGGCATTGATTGCGGCCAGGTGGGCGCCCCTGGCGATGAACGTGACCTGATGTTCTTTTCTGGTGGCCAGCAGGCCGCCAAAGTAGCCGCCCACGCCTCCGGTCCCCATCACAGCGATCTTCATTTTTAACCCTCAGGTATTAGCTTTCAGCTATCAGGGATCACTCTTTCGATCCTATTGGGTATCCGTATTGCTCCCGCAGGTCTCGCTTTAAGACCTTGCCCATGACGTTGCGGGGCAGGTCATCTACGAAAACCACCGACCGGGGCCGCTTGAAGCTGGACAACCGTTCCTGGCAATATTCCTGAAGCGCGGCCTCGTCGACCTCGGCTTCGTCGGACTTGGGGGACCGCCGCACCACCAGGGCCCGGACCTCTTCACCCCATTCCGTGTCCACCACCCCAATGACGGCGGCGTCCGCCACCTGGGGATGGGACATGAGGACCTGCTCGACTTCCTCGGGGGATATCATCTCACCTCCCCGCTTGATGAAATCCTTGGCCCGGCCCGACAGGTAGATGTAGTTGTCCTCGTCCTGGTAGGCCATGTCGCCGGTGTATATCCATCCCGAACGCATGGTGTCTTTGGTGGCGGCTTCCTGTTGCCAGTAGCCCGCCATCATACGGGCGCCCCTGACCACGATCTCGCCCACTTCGCCCTGGGCTACGGGACCTCCGTCCTCATCGACTATCTTCACTTCCACGTCCTCCAGAGGGATGCCGATGGACGTAAGCCGTTTCAGTTTTCGTTCTATCTCCTCGGGCGTGCCTTCCAAGACGTGGTCGTCGGGGGGCAACATGGTGATGGTGGAGGCCGTCTCGGTCTGGCCGAAGGCGTTGATGAACCGGGCGCCGGGAAAAACCTCGATGGCGTGGCGTATCACCTCCATGGGCATGGGCGCGGCCCCATAGGTGATCACGTTCAATGAAGAAAGGTCGAACTCGTGGAACTTGGGATGGTCCATCACCCGTTTCAGCATGGTTGGCACCAGCATGGCCCGGTTCACCCGGTGGGTCTGGGCCAGGGTCAGCCACTCCAGCGGTTCGAACTGGCGCATCACCACCAGCGTGCGTCCTCCATAAACCGCCGCCAACGCCGCCTGCAACCCGGCGATGTGGTACAGGGGCACCGTCAGCAGATTGGTCTCTTCGTCATCGGGATCGGCGGGGTTCACCGTGGCCAGCAATCAAGATGAAAAG
>JADFPM010000170.1 GCA_022562335.1 Chloroflexota bacterium | reverse complement strand
TTGAGTTTGTTCTTTTCGATGCCGCGCCACCAGATTTTGTCCCGCAGTAGGGCCCTTCCGGGACACCGGTTTACACACACCTGGCACACTTGGCAGAAGGCGTGGATGCCATAGTCCACCGGTTGGTCGTAGGTGACCGGCGCATCGGTGGTCACTAGCATCAACCGGCAGCGGGAGCCCACGTGGGGCGTCAGCAGGTAGCCACAAGCTCCCAGTTGTCCCAACCCGGCAGCCACGAACATAGGTATGTAGGGACCGGTGTTGTCGTTGGGGCTGTGGACTTGGGCGCGGTATCCCAGGGCATTGATGAACTTGGCCAGCGCCAGCGCCGCGGCGCCCTCAGTACGGTAGGTGCTGGAGTGGACGATCTCTGCGGAGATACTCGGAATTGTCTGGGTCGGCTCGAAGTCTTGCTCGTAGGCCAGGCAGATGATGTGGGGGTAATAGGTGGCGGCATCCTTCTTACTGGTGAAGGTGTACCGGTGGTCGAACGCGGTGATCCCCACTTCCAGG
The DNA here is from genome assembly GCA_022562335.1 of Chloroflexota bacterium. GTDB lineage: Bacteria > Chloroflexota > Dehalococcoidia > Lucifugimonadales > UBA3495 > Io17-Chloro-G2. Next base: position 5,466 of record JADFPM010000170.1, on the reverse strand, counting down.
AACCCCAACTCCCGGGCCTTGTTCTTGATAAGGTCGGTGATATCGTCTCCGCTGGGTTCGGCCGTGGGCTCCAACTCGGAGGTCTGGCGGCAGGCCATGACCAGGGCCCGGTTCAGCTTTTCGTGCTCTTTGCGAATCTCCCGCATCTCGGCGTGGGTGTCCCGCAGTCCGTTGGCCCATTCCCGGGAAGCCCGCTCGGTGATATTCATGCTTTCCAGGGGATATTCCTTGGCGTACCAGTCCACCTCGCGGTTATTCAGGGGAATACCCGGAGTGGTTTCCAACTCCTCGGGAATCGAGATGTTCAGGTCGGGGTCGCCTATGTTTTTGCCGGGCCGGACGATTTCATGACCGATCTTTAGCATTACCGAACTCCTTGATTTATGAAGGATATTTATTTAGACACCGGATTGAGTAAAGTCTGGCTGGGACTTTCGCTAAACGATACCGGCGGCGGCTTTTTTTGTCAAGGCAGATTAGGTATGGGTCCAGACTACAACTATGCGTGCTATTTGCCAGGGAATATTACGAATTTCGCAATATTGTCTGCGAATAACAGTCACCGGGAAGACGGGCATCTCGTAATCCCTAGACCGTGGTTTTCAGTGGCGGGCAGTTTTCACCCGCCGGTGCGGCGGGCGATCATCGCGTCGGCCAGAGGGCTGGCGCCGGACCGTACCGTGACATTGACCAGCGACGGCCTGCCCGATGCGAAGGCTCTCTCGACGGCGGGGCCAACGTCGTTGGGGTCCTCCACGAACTGGCCGTATCCACCTATGGATTCCACCACCTGGTCGTAGCGAATGAAACGAAGGTCGGTGCCCACGGCCCGGTTGTAATAAGCCATCTGGAAGGTCTTGTCGATGCCCCAAGTGGCATCGTTTCCCATCACCACCGTGATGGGAAGGTTGTGGCGGATGCAGGTGTCGAATTCCATGGTGTAAAACCCAAATGAGCCGTCGCCGGTGATGACCAAAACCTTGCTGTTGGGATTCGCCAGCTTTGCGGCCATCCCGTAAGGGACCGCGGCCCCCAGGTGGCTCAAGGGTCCCAACCGCATGAAATGGCCGGGCTTGCGGGCCTTGAAGTAGCATCGGCCCCACTGGACATAATCTCCTCCGTCCATGACTATCACCGTATCTTCGTCTATCAGATGCTCGATGCGGGTGAAAACGTCCAACGGATGCATGGGTTGGGCGCCGGTGGCCCTGGCCCGCAGATCATCGATCCAACCGGCCCGGTCCTCTCGCAATTGGTCCAGCCACGGCTTGATGTCGTTGGCCGGCAGCGGTCTTGCGGCCTGGGTGATCTGGTCCACCACCGCGCCGAGGTCGCCCAAGAGCCCCACGGCCACGCCGCGGTTGCGGCCGATCTCCGCCGGCGAAGCGTCGGCCTGAATGATCTTGGCGTTAGCGCCGAATATCTGGCCGTACCGGTAGCGGTGGTCCAGCCGTTTGCCCAACAACAGCACCACGTCGGCTTCCCGGAAACGCCGGGCCGCCGGGTTGAGAGAACCGTCGGCGTAACCAAAGCAAAGCGGATGATCGTCGTCCAGCAGGCCTCGGGCTTGCTCCACGGTGAAAACGGGTATGCCGGTGGTTTCAGCCAGGGCTTGGAGCTGCTCGGGAGACACCGAATACCTGGCGGGGTTTCCAGCGATGATCACCGGGCGCTGGGCCTGGCGCAACAATGCCGCGGCTTGGCCGATCAATTCCTGGTCTCCCATGGACCGGCCCTGATTGCGGTATTCCTGGGGCAGATAGGGTGGCAGTTCCTCTTCACCTATCTCCTGCTCTTGTATGTCGATGGGCAAGGTGAGATGCACCGGGCCCGGCCTGCCGGACATGGCGGTGCGGAAGGCGGTGGCCACGTACTCGGGGATCCGGGTGAGGTCGTGGATCAGCCACGAGCCCTTGCTCACCGGCGCGGCCATCTCCACCTGATCTATCTCTTGGAACGTGGCCATGCCCTTCTCCGGCAACTCGGCCGACCCGGCGATGAATATCACCGGGCTTTCCGAGGTGTAGATGGCGGGAAGGGCTGAGATCGCGTTGGAGAAACCGGGCCCGCCGGTGAAAATGCCCACGGCGGGCTGGCCGGTGATGCGGGCGTAACCGTCGGCCATGTGCATGGCGGCGCCTTCGTGCCGGGTGTCGATGAATTCGATACCTTCGTCGGCCGCGGCATCCACCAGGGGCAATATGGTGTCTCCCACGATGGTGAACACCTTTTGGATGCCCTCCTGTTTCAGGCAGCGTATGAACAGATGGGCGCCGGTGAGCTTGGCCATGGGGTCTCCTTATACATCACGAACCCCTGTTATGGGGGTGAAAATTTCCGTTGAGCTTACAGGCCGCGAGTTGGGACGTCCAGGGGTTGATTCCAACGTGAATGACCAGCCCACTTAGCCCGGCTCGCCTAGATCAACCTTCAGAGATCAGGCCGGTGTGTTAACCTGAGCTTCCAAATTTGGATCTGGGTCCGGATCTTTTGGGTAGGCATGGGCACTCTGTACGTAGTTGGCACACCCATAGGGAATCTTGAGGACCTGACCCTCCGGGCAGCCCGGGTGCTGGGCCAGGTGGACCTCGTGGCGGCCGAGGACACCCGGGTCACCCGCCGTTTGTTGAACCACCTGGGTATCCGGGTCCGCCTCACCAGCTACCATCGGCACAACTGGCAAAGGCGGCTTCCCACGTTGCTGGCGGCCCTGGAATCGGGAGACGTGGCGTTGGTCACCGACGCGGGGATGCCCGGCGTCAGCGATCCCGGCGCCGAACTCGTTGCCCAGGCCGCGGCCCAGGGGTATCCGGTGGACGTGGCGCCCGGCCCGTCGGCGGTGACCACCGCGGTGGCCCTGGCTGGACTCGTCCGGTCTGAATTAGACTCGGACTCGTTCTTCTTCATGGGTTTCTTGCCCCGAAAGGCCAGCGGCCGCAGGGCCCGGCTGGAACATGCCCAGTCCCTCGGCGCGCCCCTGGTGATATTCGAAGCGCCCCACCGGGTGAAGGCGGCGTTGAAAGATATCCTGTCCACTCTTGGAGACCGGGAGATCGCCGTATGCCGGGAGATGACCAAGCTACACCAGGAGGTATTCCGGGGAACGGTGTCCGGCGCGTTGGACCATTTCACCGAGCCCCGGGGGGAATTCGTGCTGGTCGTGGCCGGGGCAGAGCCGGCCTCCGAAGGGCCCCAAGGTTCCGATGGAGCTGGGCGCGAGGAAGCCAAGCAAAGGCTTGTCGGCCTGCGGGCCGCGGGAACGAATTCCAGGGATGCCATCGCCCTGGTTGGTCAGGAGACCGGTTTGCCCAGAAACGTGCTCTACCGGTTGTGGCTTGAATCTGGACAGCCGGTTTGATCGCCAAACATTAGATAATGTATATCCCATGATATTACGTTGACCGATACAAACGCCTGCTTGTACCATGGCGTTTTGGGTTGTTTCAGAGAAATCCCAGGTTCACTCCAGGTTGGTCAGGACGGCTTGGGGCGCCGGGAAGTCCCGATTCCGGGATCCAATAAGCCCTGACATTTCGCGTGATCCCGGCGGAGTTGTGTAAATATAGCCGGTCCTACGGTTCGAGTCGCCTGATTGAATAGACGAAACAGACGTTCCTCCCTGGGGTTGGACAACGTGTTCTATGGCTGGTGGCTGGTGGGCATCAGCGGGTTCACCATGTCCGTCGCCACCGTCCCCCTGTTTCACGCCATGAGCCTCTGGGCCGTGGCCCTGGAGTACCAGTTCCACTGGACGCGCACCCAACTGGGGTTTGCCCTCGCCTTCACCCGCGTCGAAGGCGGCGTCATGGGTCCGGTGGAAGGTTACCTCACCGACAAGGTGGGCACCCGGCGCATGGTGTTGGTCGGGCTGATCATCCTGGGCATTGGGTTTTTGCTGTTTGGCCGGGTGCAAAACCTGTGGATGTTTTACGCGGCCTACATGGTGATGGCGTTGGGCCAGGGCCTGGGCAGTTGGCTTCCCATGATGACCATGTTGAACCACTGGTTTCAGCGCCGGCGGGCCATTGCCATCGGCTGGGCCAACGTCGGCAGCCGGGTGGGAGCATTGATATTGGTGCCCGCCATCGCCTGGGCCGTGGACCCCACGGCAGACCGGATAGGGTGGAGCATGACCGCCACCATCATCGGGGTTTTTATCATCATAGTGGCGCTCCCCATCTCGCGGCTGATCCGCAACCGTCCCCAAGACTATGGCCTCAGGCCCGACGGCGACCCCCCGGAACCTGTTGGGCAACCAAGACCGGGCCAGGACCGGCCTGAAAAGGCTGTGGCATTGGATTTTACGGCTTCCCAGGCTTTGAAGACCCCCGCCTTCTGGTTGATCTCCTTCGGCCATGGATTCACCTCCATGGTCATACTGGCCATCATGGCCCACCTGGGATTGTTGATGAAGGACCAGGGGTTTGAAGTGCAGACCACGGCATGGGTCGTGGCGGCCTACACCGCGGTGGCCATGGTTTTTCAGTTGGTGGGGGGTTACATGGGAGACCGCATTCCCATCCGGCTGGCCCTGTTTTTGTTCACTTCGATCCAGGCCGGGGCGGTCTTGCTGCTTACCTTCTCTAACAGCCTGGCGATGTTTTACGCCTTTGCGGTGCTGTTCGGCATTGGATTTGGCGGGCGGAATCCCCTGACGGTGGCCATCCGGGGCGATTATTTCGGAAGGGCTTCCTTCGGCAAGATAATGGGATTGTCCACGGTGCCGATGAACCTTTTGCTCCTGATCTCTGCCCCCATGACCGGGTACATGCGAGACGTACAGGGAAACTACACCGATGCCTTCCTGTTGCTTGCGGCGTTGAATTTTTTGGGCGGGGTCTTGTTCCTGCTGGCCCGCAAGCCCCAGTTGACCGGCACGGATACCGGCGTTTCGGAACCGGTCTCCCAGGCGGCATAGGATACCGCCGGTGGCCGAATTTGGCCGTGGCGAAGACTACGACTCGGTGATCTCGATATTCTGGATGCTCAGCTTTTCCGTGGGAGAGGAATTCTCACCCCTCCCGGCGCCGGCCACGGGTGAATTGGCCAGGGTATCCAACACGTCCATGCCATCGGTCAACATGCCGAAGATGGTGTAGTTCGGCGGCAGGCCCGTGTTGGCGCCGTGGACGATGAAGAACTGGCTTCCGTTGGTGTTGGGGCCCGAGTTGGCCATTGCCAAAGTCCCCTTGACGTAAGACCGGGTCACCGGCTCGTCCTGAAAGCGGTATCCCGGACCGCCGGTGCCGTCGCCCTTGGGACAGCCGCCCTGGATCATGAAGTCCTTTATGATCCGGTGGAATACCCCATTCTCGTAGAATCCCTCCTTGGCCAGGAAGACGAAGTTGTTGACGGTGATCGGCGCCTCCGAGGCCAACAATTCCAGAGAGATGTCGCCCTTGCTCGAGTGGACGATGGCGGTATAGGTTTTGGACTCGTCGATAGCCATTTCCGGCGGCTTGGAAT
>JADFPM010000169.1 GCA_022562335.1 Chloroflexota bacterium | reverse complement strand
CGATGAACGAGCTTCGACCCACGCCGAAAACCAAGCGGCCTCCGCTGATGTGGTCGACGATGGCGGCTTCCTCGGCAACGCGTATCGGGTTGGCCAAGGGCAGCACTTGCACTGCCAGCCCCACTTTGATGCGCTTGGTGCGGGATGCCACGGCGCTGGCGCCAATCAACGGGGAAGACAGCACCGCGCGGTCGGGCCTGAAATGGGACTCCCCCAGCCAAAAGGTATCGAATCCCGCATCTTCCACCACCCCCGCCAAGTCAAACCACTCGTTAAACACCTGGTACTCGGTGGAACCCTCGCGGGTCGTGAACATGGAAAACACGCCGAAATTCACGTCTTTCCCCCTAAATCGGATGCCCAGAGGGGCAAGGCCCCCTTGGTCTTGGCTGGGGTAGGCTTGCTAAGCCACTGGCACTTCCTGGAAGTGGGGCATCACCTGAGTGGCGAACAACTCTATGGACCGCATGACCTTTTCGTGGGGAAGCCCAGGGAAGCCGAAAGCGCCGAATACGTGGTTTATGCCCGCCGCTTGGGTTTCTTTCAAGCGTTGAATCACCACCTCGGGGGTCCCCCGCAGGGGCGGCAGGCCGGCGTGGCCCGGGTCGTCCCGCCGGTCCCGGTCGTTCTGGCGGTTGGCCCAATGCTCGTAGCCCTTGGGCACGTTGCCGTGCTTGTCGGTGGGCATGCCAATGGCGCCGTTATTGCCGTCGGACCGCAGGATCCTGGAGGAGAAATCTTCCAGCCCGATGGGGTCGTTCTCGGCCTCCTCCATGGTGGGGGCCACGTAAATACTCTTGGACATGGGCGGGTCCAGGTGGGCGTGGGCATGGCCGTATTCTTCCATCTTTTCCCGCCACAGCTTGATCACCTGGGGCGCCTGGCCCATGATGTCGGTGGGCCCTCCGGCGATGACCTGTATCTGGCGGCTGGCGGCAAAATCCACGCTGGCCGGGCTGGTGCTGACCGCCTGGAATATGGGAGGGTGGGGCTTCTGCAACGGCTTGGGCATCACCAACAGGTCGTCCACGTTGGTGAACTTGCCGTGATAGGTCAGCCTCTCTTCCGTCCAGGCCTTGATTATGACGTCGATCGCCTCCTTGAACCGGTCCCGGCTCTCATCCATATCCACGCCGAGGCCATCGAATTCCTGCCTCTGGTAACCGGCGCCGATGCCGAAGTTGAACCGTCCGCCGCTGATGACGTCCAGCATGGCCGTTTCTTCGGCCACCATGATGGGATTATGCAACGGCAACACGATGACCGCGGTGCCGATGCGGATCTGCTTGGTGCGGGCGGCCACGGCGCCCAGGAAAGAGAAAATCCCGGAAAGCAGGCCGTGGCGGGAGAAACGGTGCTCGCCCAGCCAAACTTCGTCGATGCCCAACTGGTCGGCCAGTACCACCTGCTCCAACGCCTGGTTGAGGGCGTCCTCTTGGGTGACATCTTCGTGCCAGGGAACTATGGTGAAGATACCGAATTTCATGGTGTCCTCCTGCAGGATTAAGGCCGCCGGGTGGATCATCGACAGAGGCGGCCTGTTACCGGTTTTTTGGTGTCGTCAGCGGCAGCATACAAGCTCTACAGACGTGTTTCAAGGCCTGGCCGCCGCGACGTTCGTCGCGGCGTGACACCCGGAATCCGCAACGGTATGATTCGCGAAGGGGATGTCCGCCCCATGCGGGATCTTCGATTCGCCGACTCGGTCCCCGGAGGTAGCCATGACAGAGGACAATCAGGCATCAGCGGGAAGCCCTGATACCCCGAACCAAGAAGACACGTGGCCCATCATAAAGGCGCAACCCAGGAGTTTTTTCAAAGCGCCGTTATGCACCGACATGGAGCGGTTGGACGCCGACGTTGCTTTCATCGGCGTGCCCTTCGATCAGGGTACCTTCGGGAGGCCGGGCGCGCGTTTCGGTCCCGATGCCATCCGCGATGCCCCCAGGGCCTACTCCTATGTGGACCCCTATGGCCGGCAGATCGAGGCCGAGGGTTTCTTCGATATTGACGCCGGCGGCGAACTGTTGAAAGGCGTCACCATGGCCGACTGCGGCAACATCACGGTGGTCCCTTCCGAGGTCACGGGAAACTTCGATAAGCTGACTCAGGCCGTGGAAAAAGCCGTGGAGAAGGGGTCGTTTCCCGTGGTGGTGGGTGGTGACCACGCCATCACCTTCCCGGCGGTGCGGGGCCTGAGCCGGTTCGCCCCGTTGAACATGGTCCACTTCGACGCCCACATGGATTACACCCACGATGTTCAGGGGGTGTTCCACACCCACGGCAGCCCCATCCGGCGGTGCCATGAGCTGCCCTTCGTCAACCACATAACCTCGGTGGGCATCCGCACCGCCCGCAGAAAGCCGTATGAGGAGTCCCAGCAGGACGGAAATCTGGTGATCACCACCAAACGTTTCCATCAATTGGGACCGCGAGGGGTGGTCGATCTGATACCCGCGGGAGAAAACCTTTATATAACCCTGGACATCGACGTCATGGACCCCAGCCAGGCGCCGGGCACCGGGACGCCGGAGACCGGAGGCCTGGGTTACCAGGAGATGCGGGAATGCCTGGTGGCCCTGGTGGAAAAGTGCAACCTGGTGGGGTTCGATCTGGTGGAGGTGGCCCCGCCCTACGACTCATCGGAGATCACCGTTCAGGTGGCGGCCAGCCTGATCATAGATATCCTGGCCGCCCGGTTCCCTTCCAAGTAATGCTTCCTGGCAATGCTTCCTGGCAAGGTTTTCTGCCCCGGTCGCCGGTGAACTATCGAGAGGACTCTAAACTAAAGCCACAGTGGGATCTACATGGACGGCCCACCAGCCCAAAGTCTTTGGATTGTCACCCTGAGCCGTAGCGAATGGTCTGGTGGGCAAGGGAAGCCCCGCCCCTCAACGGTCATTGGCCCGAAGATGTCATGCTGAGCCAGCAGCAGCGGCGAAGCTCCGACTTTGTCGTGAGTCCTCGACGGAGTCGGGACATCTGGGGCGGGGCGGACTCGCCAACTGACTCTGATAAACGATAGAGCCTGCGTACCAACCCCTGCGGGTTTCACTCTGGCATTGGTTTAGCGACAAATCATCTGAACCGCCCTCGGTGGGCTCGCCCGAGGAGCCGGGTATAACGCAGGGGCAGATGATACGGCAGTTGCAGTTCTCAAAGTAATCACCCTTCAAATTCCATTGCTCGGTGGCCGAGGTCATTGAATACATCCCCCACTGGAATCTCATGGGCATACCCGGTAGCGGCGCCGAGTTTAATGGGGCCGCGAAGGGTGTCAACGGCCCGCCCCGTTCGGTTCCTGCATGGCCCATTGGCGTTGCTGGTACAATTGGCCGCGCAATACCCGCGAGACCCTGGATGACAAACCAAGTTTGGAGGACAAGAATGGCCGTGACCGATGTGATCTCCACATCCCTGGAGCGCAATTGGGGAATGGTGGACCGGGCGCTGGAGGGCTTGGACGACGCGATCTTAGCCCGCCAGCCCAACGATCAAAGCAACTCCATTGCCTGGCTGTTGTGGCACATGAACCGGGTCGTCGACCGGTTCGTCAACGACCGGTTCCAATCCAAACCCCAGATCTGGATCGAAGCTGGTTGGCATCAGAGATTCGGTATGGACGACGACCCCGAGACCACCGGCATGGGCTGGAGCGAGGCCCAGATAGCCGAGTGGAAACCGCCGGGGAAAGATGTGTTGGTGGGCTATTTCGAGGCGGTGAAGACCTCGGCCCGAGCATATTTGAATGGATTGGACGAAGAGGCCCTGGCCGCCAGCATAAACGTCCCGCCGGCCAACGAACCAAGGCTGGTGTCCGACATGTTGGGAGTATTGGTGTTTGACAATATCACCCACGGCGGGCAGATCGCCTACCTGCGGGGGTATTACCAGGGCATGGGCTGGTTCGTCTAGGTTGGCACGTTGATATGAAACGTTTAGGGATATCGATCTCGGGAGGATTGGGACCGGCGGAGGCGGTGGAGTGCGTCCAGTTGGCCGAGGAATTGGGATACGAATCCGCCTGGATGGCCGAGGGCCACGGCGGGGACCAGTTCAGCATTTTGACCGCCTGCGCCCTGTCCACCCAGCGCATCCGGCTGGGCACCAGCATAACCAGCGTATACGTGCGCACCGCGCCCACCATCGCCATGGCCGCCGCCTGCGTGGACCATTTCTCCAACGGGCGGTTCGTGCTGGGGGTGGGCTCCAGCCACAAGGTGCAGGTGGAGCCCGAGCATGGATTGGAGTTCACCAAGCCGGTGACCAGGCTCAGGGAAACCGTGGACGTGGTACGCCGGTTGCTGAAAGACGGCCGGGTCTCCTATCAGGGCGAGGTGGTGAAGATAGAGGGATTCGACCTTTGGTTCCAGCCCCTGCGGGATGAGATCCCGATCTACGTGGCCGCGGTCCGTCCCCGTATGTTGGAGATCACCGGCGAGATCGCCCAGGGGGCGTTGCTAACCTGGTGCACGTTGGACCATGCTGCCACCGCCGCCCATCACGTGGCCCAGGGCGCGGCGGGCAGGGAAAGACCCCAAAGACGTGGAAGTCGCTTCCCTGGTGTCCTGCGCGGTTTCCGACAACCTGGACACGGCTCGGGACTCCTTCCGGCCAGTGATCGCCAGCTACGCGGGCAGGTTCCCCAGGTATCGCCGGCTGATGGCCGAATCCGGTTTCGCCGATGAAGTGGACGCGGTGCGCCGGGCCTGGCAATCGGGGAACGAAGAGGAGGCCCGCCGGTTGGTGCCCACGGGGCTGATCGATAAGATAGGCGTGGTGGGCACCCCGGAACAGTGCCGGGCCAAGCTGGAAGAATATCGAGATGCCGGGATAACCTTGCCCATCGTCTCGCCCAGGGTGTCGGGACCCGGCGCCAAAGAAAGCGCCATGGAGGTCATTCGGGCCTGCGCGCCCAGGTAGCCGCCGGGCAACAATTGGCAGCCGTGGGCCAATTGGACGGCGCCACACCCAATCGGTTAGTCTTAAAGCTCATAGCCCAAAAATCTCTCACAGATGGAGTGTGTAAATGGCAGACATAGGCCGCAAGATGGTGGAGATAGCCCAGACCACCGTAGCATCCACGCCGGCAAAAGAGGTCCATGACCGGATCACCGCTGGCGAATCGCTGGTGATCCTCGACGTGCGGGAGCCCGATGAGTGGGCCAATGGCGTGATAGAAAGCGCCACATTGCTGTCCCGTGGCCGCATCGAAGGCAGACTGGAAGAGGTGGTCCCGGATAAAGACGCCGCCATCGTGATCCATTGAGGCGGCACCGGACGATCTGCCCTGGCAGGGCAGACACTGAAAGCCATGGGATACACCAACGTGTCCTACATGGACCCGGGATTCAGCGGTTGGAAAGAGCAGGGCCTGCCCTTTGTGACTCCCCCCTCCAAGTGACGATCTAAAGAGAACGTCAAGAACGGTTGGATCTAAAAACGCCCCGGCCATCTCTGGCCGGGGCGTTAGGCGTCAGAGTTGGCCGCAAGAATCAATCATCATTGGGCCGTGGTGCCGCCGTCGATGACCAGTTCCGAGCCGGTGACGAATGACGACTCATCGGAGGCCAGGTAGAGCATCCCGTAGGCGATGTCGTCGGCCGTTCCCACCCGGCCCATGGGTATCCTGGACCGGATGTCCTCGAAATATTCCGGGTTGGCATATCCCCGCTGGGTCAGCGGCGTCTGGGCGTATCCCGGATGCACCGAGTTGACCCGGATGTTCTCTTTGGCGTATTGGATGGCAACCGACTTGGTGAAGAGCCGGATGGCCCCCTTGGCGGCGTGATAGGCGGTGGAGGTATCGCTGCCCACCAGGCCGTAGATGGACGAAACGTTGATGATGGAGCCGCCGCCAACCTTACGCATCTCCGGGATGGCATGCTTTGTGCCCAGGAACGCCCCTTTGGCGTGTATGTCCATCTGGGTGTCCCAAACCTCTTCCGTGGTGTCCTCGACCTTGAACCGCGCTCCGGTGCCGGCGTTGTTGACCAGGA
>JADFPM010000168.1 GCA_022562335.1 Chloroflexota bacterium | reverse complement strand
CAACAAAGATTACAACATCGACCTGCCATTGGTGGGCGACGCCAAGCTGGTCCTGCGCCAGATGATCGAGGCTTGCCGGGAGATCGTCGGGACCACCCGCCAGGGCGACGACGCCACGGTCCGGGAGATCCAGGCGGAGCGGGACGCCTGGCTGTCAGATTGGACCCATAAGCTGACCAGCAACGACCGGCCCATCAGCCCCTACCGGGTGATCTGGGATTTCATGCGCACCGTGCCCCCGGAAGAGGCCATCATCACCCACGATTCGGGCAGCCCCCGGGACCAGATCACGCCCTTCTACCGTTCCAACGGCCCGCGCACCTACCTGGGTTGGGGCAAGTCTCACGGTCTGGGTACCGGCCTGGGCCTTATCATCGGCGCCAAGCTGGCCCAACCGGAAAAGGTCTGCGTCAATTTCATGGGCGACGCCGCCTTCGGCATGGTGGGGTTGGACTTCGAGACGGCGGTGCGGTCGCGGATACCCATCATCACCGTGGTGCTGAACAACGGCACCATGGCGGTGGAAACCAATGCCATGGCCGCGTCGCACGAGCTGTACAACACCCGGGACCTGGGCGGCAACTACGCCGACATGGGGACGGCCATGGGCGGATACGCCGAGCGCATCGAAGACCCGGCCGAGATAGGCCCGGCCTTCCAACGGGCAAGACGGGTCACCGAGCAGGACGGCCGCCCGGTTTTGTTGGAGTTCATAACCGCCTCGGAGACGGAGACGTCGTTCCGCAGGGCGTTTTAGCTGTCAGCTTTCAGCAATCAGCCGCCAGCTTTCAGGCGGCGGCTTGGTCACAGAACTAGGAGGGATATCATGGCGACGCGTTCCCGGTATCTGTTTATCGCCAGCATGGATGTGGAACCTGCTAAGCAGGCCCTGTTCGACGAGGTTTACAACACCGAGCATTGCCCCGAGCTTTCCCAGGTGCCCGGCGTCGGGCTGATTTCCCGGTTCGAATTGCAGGAACTGGCCATCAGCATGGGCGGGGAAACCCGGACCATCAAGATAGAGGGGGAGCCCACGTTTCACGCCCTCTATGAATTGGAAAGCCCCGAGGTTTTGACCAGCGCCGCCTGGGGCGAGGCCGTGGAAAGGGGCCGCTGGCCGGAACAGGTGCGGCCCTACACCACCAACCGGCGGCACACCCTGCTCAAACTCACCTTTCCTGAGGGGTAATGCTGAGCGGACGTTGATTGGTGGTTGCGAATTTACCCCTCACCTCAATCCTCTCCCGCAAGGGGAGAGGAGGCATGTCCCTTCCCCCTTTACGGGGGAAGGTTAGGATGGGGGTGAATTCCTGGATGGCAAAAGGCGCAGTCAACGCTTCCACCATTTGTGCTATGAAATCCCAATCGACTAGGAGGCCAGATGGAAATCGAAAACAAACTCAAAGAATTGGGCTATGAGCTACCGCCGGTCCGGCGCCAGTCGGTGGGGAATTTCATTGCGGCGGTGACCACCGGCAACCTGGTGTTTCTTTCCGGCCACGGTCCGGGACTTCCCGAAGGGGGATTCCTTCACGTGGGCAAGCTGGGCGCCGACTTGACCATAGAGCAGGGCTACGACTGCGCCCGGCTGGTGATGCTAAACCTGCTAACGTCGTTGAAGGGCGAGATCGGCGACCTGGACCGGGTCAGCCGCATCGTCAAGCTGCTGTGCATGGTGAACGCCGCGCCGGACTTCGGCGACACGCCCAAGGTGGCCAACGGCGCTTCGGACCTGCTGATCAGCCTGTACGGGGAATCGGGCCGCCACGCCCGCTCGGCCGTGGGCATGAGCACCCTTCCCGGAGGGATGCCGGTGGAGATAGAGATGGTGGTGGAGCTCAAAGCGTAGCTTTTTAGCGAACCGGCTTGTGCCAATGGAAATCACAGATGGGCCGCAACCCTGCGGTCCATCCGGAGTCACCACACCCAACCCTCCTGCCGGTCGTACGCCCACGGCGGCTTAGGCCACGGTGGGATTGGGACCGCAAACAACCCCCTGCAATAGCCTCGAAGCCAAATCAGTAAAGTCCACGTGATGGGGCCGTTTATCGAGGACGACGATCGTAACGGGGCGCCCCATTCGAACATGACGTTTACCGGGCTTTTATTGCCAAATATTGTTTGTTCTCCCTTGCCTAAGCGCAGAATTGGTATACTAATCCGATGGATTCGTGCCCGTCGCCACTATCAGGGAAAAGGCCAGGTTTCCCATGGTAGTCCTGGAGATATTCGTGCCCGCAGGGCTGAAATTCGCTGCCGGTGCGGCCGGCCGGCTTGTCCGCGATGCCCGGGTTAGTGGAATGTTGTCGACGTTATACCCCGAGGCGGCTCTTCGGGTGGTGGATTACTATGACCGACGCATCAAATCCGAAAAAGACAGGAAGGCTTGGAACTCGCTCATCGATTTGCTCAAGGACGAAAGGTGCGGCGACTACCTCTCCGTTGGTGGCACTCTAGGCCATGATGAGATAAGGCTCCTCCAAGTTATCTATACCTGCGAAACGCCCAGCGTATTCGACGTCGTGGAGAGGATGGCGCTGGAGATGGGCAATGTCTGCCTTGAGAGCTTGCCGGGCGAACCCCGCGTGCAGGCCTACTTGACCGGTTTGACTGCCGCCGCCCAGCGGGTCCGCACAATGGAACTGGGCGGGCAATTCAATGAACTGAAGGAGTCGCTTCGGGACAACTTATACCTGACGGAGCCATCCAGCGCCACGCCGCCCGCCGCCCTTTCCCTCCCCTCAGACGAAGACTACCGGGTGGAACGCCCGCAGCTTGAAGAGCTATCGCAACGCCTGCTATCTGAGGATGTGGTGGGTATCGGTGGAACCGTGGGCGGGGTGGGGAAGAGCCTCCTGGCGATACGATACGCTCGCCAACACCACGCCGGAAAGACAGTCTACGTGCCCCTTGACACCGGCGCTGTGCGCGGGGCGATGGTGTCCGCCGGGAACGCCATAAATCTGCAACTCGACTCGGAGTTGACCGATGTCCAGGCCAGCCGAGTCCTGCGGGATTCCCTGTCCCGGTTCGAGGGACTGCTCATCTTGGATAATGCCGAGGACCCGGTGGTGGTCCAGATGCTTCTGCCTTTGCCGGGCGGGTCTTGCAAAACGATTATTACCTCCAGAGACGAAGCATTGCTGCGGTCTGCCGCGGGATCGGACCCGGTGATGCTGGATACCTTTACCCGGAAGCAGTCCCGCGACTGCTTCGGCGCTCACTTGGGGGAGGGGCCGGCGCGTCAGCAATCCGGTCAGATCGATCAGCTCTGCGATCTCCTGGGCCACCTTCCCCTGGCCGTGGACGTGGCCGCCGCAACCATCAGCGACGAAGGTCTACCCGTAGCCGAATGGCTGGAGATATATCCTGATGAACGGCGTCAGCTTCAAGCCCTTGGACCCGCGGAATTCTCAGGAAACGAATCGCCCGACGAGATCCGCTTTTCACGAGTGGTCCGGGCCGTACTTCGCCTTAGCCTGCGCAACCTCAGTGCCTCGGCCCGCCGGCTGCTCTACGCCGTAGCCTGCTTCGACCCGGCCAGTGGAGGACCCCAGCTGCTGGTAGTCCCGGTAGCACAGTTGGAGGCAGATGACCAGGCTGAGGCTGGCAGGGTGCTGAACAGGCTTCATCAGCGCGCGGTCCTGCGGGCCGCCGAAGCCGGATTCGGGGGAAAACGGTACACCATGCACCGCCTGATGCGCGAGGTGGTCCGTCAGGAAGCGGGAGAACGATTGGGTGAGTTCGAGGCCCGATTCCTCACCCTGATAGCGGGCTTTCCACAGATCCTTCAAGAAATGGTGGGCCAAGACCGCTCCACCGACGCGATCCTTGCTTTCCACCAGGAGGCGGCGAACCTGGAAATCGTGGCCAAAGCCTTGGTGGGAGATGCGGCGCTTCCGCCTGGCGGCACGGAATCCCTGCCCCGCCAACGGGCCGAGTTTGCCGCCCACGTGGCCCAGTTCGCCGCGTTGCGGTGGGACCATGGCCTGTGCCGCCGCCTGCTGGAACACGCCGTTCGGGACTCTGGCGAAGCACATTGGAATTGGCTTCACGCCAACACCCTCAAAGCCCTGGGAGACCTGGACCTCCGGGAAGCCCTTCTAACAGACGCCCGCGCCCGTTACGACGAAGCCCTGCCCATCTTCCGCGACATCCAGTCCCGGCTGGGCCAGGCCAACACCCTCCAAGCCCTGGGAGACCTCGACCTGCGGGAAGACCTTCTAGCAGACGCCCGCGCCCGTTACGATGAAGCCCTGACAAGCTTTAGGAAGGCTTTGGAAATCCAGCCCTACGCCGACATCAATCGTGAATACATTGCCCGTTGCCGTGCTAATTTAAATTGATTCCGGGGCGCCCCCTTCTCCTCCATAAACTTTCCACAAATAAAAAACCGCCATAGTGAAGGAATATTCCACCCTTTCCAAAACAGATATCACCCGCCGGACTTACCACTGCGACCTGGTGCGTGGCGGTTTCGAGGGACTGCTTGCCACCGGCTCGCAAACCTTTTGCCTTTTCATCGCTATCCGCTATTTTCATGCGGACGAAAATTTGAAATCCCTGATAGCAGCGGCGCCCTTCATGGGAATGTTCCTTTCCATCATCCTGGTTCATTATGCCGAGGGAACAGGTTTGCGGAAATCATCCTGGGGAGCCATGCCTTCGGTTCTCACCGGAGTCTTTGTTTTTTTCGCGGCCTGGACCACTTCGGCGGAATGGTTCGCGCTGTTTGTGGTGATCGGGTATATATGCCGGAGCGCCCTGCTACCGTTTATAACCGATATTTATGGCGACAATTACCCTGCGGATTTACGCGGCCACTATTTTTCCAGATCCCTCATATTGACGGTCGGAATATCGGCGGCGTTCGGTTATGCCGGTTCTTTCCTGTTGGAGATTAATATTGAATATTTTACCTGGCTGTTCACCCTCCTGGGTTTTTGCGCATTTGCCAAAGCAGGCGCGATCTATTGCATGCCCTCCAAAATCATGGAGGAAAATTCGCACCGGAATCCCCTGGGCAACTTCAAATACATTTTTCAGGATCGCTCTTTCGGGTATGTGCTCCTGACCTGGTTCATCATGGGATTCGCCAACCTGTGGACGATTCCGCTGAGGGTCGATTACGTCACTTCCGCCGAATACGGGATAGAGGGCTCGGCAATTTTCGTCGCCCTCATCATCACCATCATTCCCGATACCATGCGATTGCTTTTTATCCCTTTCTGGGCCAGGCTGTTTGACCGCATGAATTTTGTCGCCCTCAGAATACTGTTGAATCTTTTATTCGCCATTGGCGTCGCAACATTTTTCATATCAAAAAATCCATGGATCATAGGCGCTGGTTCCGCCATGATCGGCATGGCCTTTGCCGGAGGAAGCATTGCCTGGAATTTGTGGGTGACGAAATACGCGCCGCCGGGAAAAACCGCCGCCTACATGTCCGTCCACGTCAGCTTGACCGGGATACGTGGAACCATCGGTCCTGTCATTGGCTACTGGGCCGCCAGCCAGATCGGCCTCTTGAATGTCGGCCTGCTGTCAGCGGCCATGATGGTTGTGGCCAGCCTGATGCTCATCCCTGAAATAAAACACGGAAAACGCAAGCCGTCGGTGAAATGAACGACTCCGCCGCAAGCGGACGGTGTATCTGACAAGGATCTTCATTTAAAAGCCGTGGAAAGCTATGAGGTATGAAACCCACTGGTGGGAATAATCTTTTCCAGTCCTTTCTTGATCCACCTGATAAAACTTGCTATATATGAACGACTCCATTGCACGGACAGGGTATCCGACAAGAGTTTTCATCTATTAGCCGTGGCCAGCGTGACGCTGGCTCCTCCGCGGAGGGCGAGTTTGCTTACGCCGTGCAATATTTCTTGGCTGACCAACATGACGCTGGACCCAATATTTACGTACCATGAGTTTTAAGTTCTCAGAGGCTCGCGAGCAAAGCGAACGTTTGCCCAGCATCTCCTCCCCGTGTTGCGGGGCGGGGTATGATATCCACTGGTGGGAATCAGTTTC